>JANTGZ010000150.1 GCA_024762675.1 Thermodesulfobacteriota bacterium
TATTGCGGAGCCAGAACGGACCAATCGTAATGGGCCACCAAAGAGCCGGGGCAGGCTGATCGAGTCTCCTTAATACAATCAAGTAAAGATTTAAGTTTGGTGTATAAATCATTGTAATCTGAATAAAAAAATCTATTGTTATCACTCCCTGGGAGATGTTCAGGATAGGCCAGGCGACGAGGCAGGAGGGGGTAGCAATGACAATAAACCGCCTCGATCACACTTGCCCCAAAAAAATCGTGATATGAAGTGACCGGCAGGATGTCAGCACGCCAGAGCCAGGCAGCATAATCAGAAAAACTCTCGGCATAGCCAAAATGGAGTAGGCGCCGACCCAGAAAAGTACGATTTTCGAGAAAGAGTTCGGGCTGAGGATAGTAATGCTCACCTAATATAGCTACTTCAAAATCATAACCCGAAGCCACCAAATCCCTTAAGACAGCAAAAAAATCAGCTGGGTTCTTATCGTATTCCCAACGATGATTCCATAATATCAGAGGCGGCCGATTCGGCTTTTCAAGAACGCTATCAACCGGCCTGAACGACAACAATCGCTCAAGATCGAGACCAAGATGGAGAACCTCGGATTTATTTTCAATCTCACTTACCGCCTCCAACTCCCGGCAATCGGGAAAGCGGTTAAGAAAAGGCGGCAGGGCTTCGAGAAAACTCTGCCGGTGGAAGGCGGAATTAAAAAAACAGGTATCAGCTGCGAGAGCACTGGTAAAATTGATCAGCCCAAACTTTCGATCTCGTCCATCAGGACGGGCCTGCTCATTTGCTGACTGGGGATAAGTAAGCTGATTTTCGTGAAAGTAGAGAGCAACCGGCAACCTTGGGCCGGAAAGCTTGCTAATCAAACCCAGAAAAGCCGCCAGATCCAACATATCCGAGGCTATAATCAGGTCGTATCGCTTTCCATTTTCAAGCAATTCCCGATAACGGCGCGCTAAAGTAACCGCCGCCCCCTGCATGCGCCACTTCCAATTCTTCCCCGGCAAACCGAGAACTTCGACGGCGTGCGAACTGTGCCTGCTATACCCTTCCGCCCAGGCGGCATGCGAACCCCCGTTAAAGGGCTCAATAATTAAAATTCGCATGGCACAATTCTACACATCTCAATGTTTGACACGGACGCGATAGACTAACGTGGCCTCACCCTTTGCTGGTACCGGGATACGCCAGGAAGCAGCACTACTGCTCTCTTTATAATGACTGTGAGACTCTTTCAAAACTTCCCAATCACCAGGAATCGGCTCAACAACCTTGATCTCGACCTCCTCAGACTTGGCATTTTTCAGCTTAACCTCAAAAGCGGCCTCATAAATATAGTTATAGCGACCATCACCATCAATCTTTTTAAAACTGGTCTGTTTCTTGGATGCGGTAAGGTCGAAAGCGTCACCAAGTTTAAGACGTACGGTCTCATTTTCCGGGGTGTGATCTATCCGATCTTCGCCAATAAACTGCAAAGCCCCTTTCGAATCCTCTTTATAAACCCGCACCACCCCTTTGGGCAACGGCACACCAAGACGGTTCTTTTTACGATTTTCAACCTCAACAAAAACCCCGACCTTAAGTTTTCGATCTATCTCACCATAGGCCCGGCGGTAGTAGTAAGAGCTGCCTTTAAGAAGAAACTCTTTTTTGCAAGGAACCGAAGCGGCTTGCAAAAGTGCCACCTGCTTACTCTGATTATCGGCAATCGTCGTTGGCCGAGCCAGAGTATAGAGGTGATACTCAAACATCTCCTCCTGAGCCATACTCGGAGCTGCAGCCGGCATCGCCTTCATCATCATCTCGCGCCGACCGCCACTATCAAATTCTCGTTCAGGTGGAGCTTGATGAACATCACCGGCGACCAACTGAAGCTGGGCATTTTGATAAGTTGCACCACTGGTATTGGTCAAAGTTACCCAACCACTGAGATTGATAGCATCATCGCTCGCATTGAGCTCAGCGACATAATCAGCCTGCCACCGCAATCCACCAGTCAGATAACTCAACTCTATATCCTTGGCTCCACTTGTCGCGCTCTCCATATGCATTGTCAAGGTCGGCCGGTCACGCAGATTTTCAGGAAGTTCGGAAAAAGAGAGCCGCCCGGGAACCCCGGTCTCAATATGGTCGTCAAACTGAAGAACAACCCCATTATTAGAACTCAAAACTTTTGCTGATTTGCGGCTCTCGACCCCGGTTGTTGGATGTCGAGTGATAACCTCAACCTGATGGCCGACATATTTTCTCAACAACGCCTCTGGGGTTAAGAGATCAAACTCAAAATTCTGCTCAACAACCTCCAGACCATCTGCAGTCAGAAGTGCGGTTTCCGGCCTCATCTGTGCACTAACTTCGCGAAAAGCGAGTTTTACATCACCTTCTGCCAATGTCAAATTCCGCTTATCCTTAACCAGGGCCAGGTTCTGGTTGTAAATAGTTACAGCCACCCCAACCTGATCATCAAGCGTCGTTACGACTTCGTCCGACTGAGCTGTTGCAGATACCATCCCCACCGTTGTAAAAGCAGCCAACAAAACCACCACACCCAGACTGAAAATCAATTTACGCAACATCCCTCACCTCCCTGGACTCAAACAAGTTTTTTCCATACACCAACACCGGTAATGACCTACAACATCACCCTAAACAAGTCAAGCAATGCCCACAACGAAATATTTTCAGTTTTAATCCCTGCCCAAATGCGTTATTGAAAGCTCTGAAATTCACTTTACAAAGTCCCAACACCAAAATCTAAGATTATTACGGACTATGTCTTTTCGCGACCTAAGTTATCGAATATCAGCTACCACTGCAATAGCCTTAATGATTGCTATCCTGGTCGCAATTCTCTATGGGCCGGGTCTTGACTACCCCTTCTTTTTTGATGATTACAATAGTCTGATGAACGATCAAGGTAAGGTCAACGATCTGATCAAAGATCCCACTCAGGCTTTAGACAATCTACTGGCCCAGCCCCTGCGTCCGGACCGTAACCTGACATGGTTAAGTTTTGCCGCAAGTTACAAGCAGAACGAGATGAGTCCGGCGGACTTTCGTATCATAAACCTTGTTCTGCACGGTTTATGTGCGTTTTTAGTTTATCTACTGCTGGCTTTTCTTATTTACCAGCATACCCCGAAAACCCAAACGACAATGACGAGTTCCAAGGTCTGCTGGCCGGCACTTTTCGGAACCCTCTTTTTCCTCTGTCACCCCCTGGCCTTAAATACAGTTCTCTACATAAGCCAGCGTTTCGGTGCCCTGGCTACTTTTTTCTACCTTCTCGGATTCTATGCCTGGCTCAAAGGAAAACGTTATCTTACGGAGATCTCCGTTAAGCGGTATCAGTGGCTATGGTTCCTGGTTGCTGGTCTGGCTTTTTGGGGTGCCCTGCACAGTAAAGAGATGGCAATCACCCTGCCCTTGACTATTATGACCTATGAGCTCTATTCAAGAAAGCCGCAGCCCGGCACCCAAAAAATGACATTAGTGCTGCTCGCCTTAATCTTTCTGATTGCCGCAATATTTCTTTTCTTCGCTTTCAAGATCGGACTCTTCAACCAGACATGGGTCAATATCGGTTTTCGCTCAAAACGTCTCTGGTCACCCGGGATTCAGTTTCTAAGCGAAACCCGGGCTTTTTTCCATTATTGGAAACTGCTCTTTCTGCCTTTACCGCACTTTTTGAGCCTGCATCATGAATTTCCACCAAGCTTAAGCTACTTTGATCCGGCGGCAATTTTGGCGACTACCGGACACATTCTCCTTGTTGTTAGTGCTTGGAAGATACGCCGATACGCTCCCATGTTGGGCTTCGGAATCATCTGGTTCTATCTTGTTTTAGGACCACCCTACCTTTTTTTGCCGCAAAAAGAGCTGCTCGTCGAGTATAAAACCTATCTCGCCGCCCCCGGCGCCGCCTTGGTGATATGTGGTTTACTGATGATAATAAAAGAGATCTTGAGCGATAATAAAAGAACCTTGATGCGCTATTTCGCCTACAGCATCCTTGGCTGCTGGCTCTTACTGCTAATCTCAATCTGCTGGCAACGGCGACCAGTTTTTGAAAACCCAATCACGATTTGGAGTGATGTCTTACTGAAATACCCGACCAGCCGACGGGCCTTAAACAATCGCGCGGTTGCCCATCTTAAAAACAGGGCACCGGATAAAACATTAGCGGACCTTAACACCCTGCTCGAAAACCACCCTGACTATGCCAGGGGCTTTGAAAACCGTGGGCGGCTACGTCTCTATATGAAAGATTACCAAGGTGCAGCCGCAGATTTTCAAAAAACTTTAAGCCTGCTACCCGATGAACCTGAACTCAAAATTACTATAGATCAGATAACAGAACTTGCGAACCAGGCCCAGCAAGCCGCAGAGAAGGAGGAACTTCGATGAAAAGTTTACGCCAGGAACTATGGTTAGAAACCCCCAATCGCCGGGATTTTATCAACATTACACCTAAGGTCGAAGAGTGCCTGCAGAAAAGCGGCATCAAGGAAGGATTATGCCTCGTCAATGCGATGCACATCACAGCATCAGTTTTTATCAATGACGATGAATCCGGTTTGCATCACGATTTTGAGATCTGGCTGGAAAAACTGGCCCCGCACGCCCCAACCTCGCAATACCGTCACAATGGCTATGAAGACAACGCTGATGGGCACCTGAAACGCCAGATCATGGGTCGTGAAGTGGTCGTTGCCATCAGCAACGGCAAGCTCGATTTTGGCCCTTGGGAGCAGATTTTCTACGGAGAATTTGATGGTAAACGAAAAAAGAGGGTGTTAGTGAAAATAATCGGTGAATAATTGCTTCGTTGCTAGCAATGTATAGATTTAGACAACAAACATCCCTGCTTTAATTGTGAACCTTGCTTGATATCCCTATCACGCAAAGAGCCCTGGCAATCATAACCGTGCTCTTATCTTTTTTTATATTATCGCTGAGAAGGTCAGGTGTGCGCCGAAAATCATTTTTTTAACATTTACAATGACAATGTTAAGATTACCTGCTGGTAAGGCCTGATAAAACTATGGCCTACGAGATGTCAATACTATCCAGAGGACTTCCTAGTGTAGAAAAATTTGTACTCATCACATGTGTATAAATCATAGTTGTGCGCACGTCTGCATGTCCCAAAAGCTCCTGCACACGCCTGATATCCTTGCCCGCTTCAAGCATGTGAGTAGCAAACGAATGACGGAGAGTATGGGGGCTAACCCTTTTATTTATATCCGCTTTCTTTGCGGCATTAGCTACTGCTTTCTGCAAACCCGTCTCATGAGCGTGGTGACGTCTTACTTTTCCCGTTCTAGGGTCTTCGGATAAATTTTTAGCTGGAAACACCCATTGCCATATCCACGATTTCCCAGCCTGAGGAAATTTTTTGGCCAGAGCTTGCGGCATATAGACATCTGCATCTCCATTTGCCAAATCATGTTCAAAAAGTTTCCTAACTTTTTTTATATGAAGTTGTAATTCTTCGCGTATGGTTTTTGGCAATACCGTTGCACGATCCTTTCCACCCTTTCCGTCCCGAACAAGGATTTGATGGTTTTCAAAATCTATATCTTTTATCCGTAACCTTACACATTCCATCAAGCGCAGTCCTGCACCGTATAAAAGCATTGCCATCAACTCGTTAGTCCCTTTGATATGTTGAAAAAACCGTGTTATTTCCGACTGGCTCAAGACTGTCGGCAGGTTTTTCGGTTTCTTGGAGCGGACTGCGTCGATGTGATCGTCAAGAGGTATGTCCAAAACGTGCTTATAGAGAAAAAGAATGGCATTGAATGCCTGATTTTGTGTTGAAGTAGCAACTTTCCTATTGACTGCCAGATGACTTAAGAAACTTTCTACTTCCGGCTTGCCCATTTCTTTAGGGTGCCTGGTACCATTGAAACGAATATACTCTAATATCCATTTTATGTAGGTTTGTTCTGTCCTGATTGCGTAATGGTGATAACGCATTACTTCACGCACCTGATCCAGGAGTTTGCCTGGTTTTGGCCGAAATTTGTCCTTTACATGCTCTCGCTTGTATGTCATATATAATTTCCATAGGTATGGTTCACAAAATTCTGTATTATAGACCACTATAACATATTATACAGAAAATACATAGTACTAATATGCAGAAATTTTTCTGCTTAATTAAATCGTTCGGCGGTGAGAATCGTCGATAAATTTAAA
>JANTGZ010000151.1 GCA_024762675.1 Thermodesulfobacteriota bacterium
CTGTTTTGGCTGGTCGGTGTTGCGGGTTTTGGCGCTGCCCATCGGATTCCTGATCTTTATGGTGCCTCTGCCTTATATCGTCTATGATGCTCTGGCCTTTCCCTTGAAATTGTTGGTAACAAAATTTTCGGTCATCTCCCTGCAATCGATGGGAGTGGTTGTCTGGCAGGATGGGAATATTATTCAGTTTCCCGATATGGCCCTGGAAGTGGCCGATGCCTGCAGCGGTATGCGCTCGATGATGTCTTTGCTGGCTTTAAGTGTAGCTTACGCCTTTTTTCTGGATTTGGGGGCGATAAAAAAGTTTGTTCTGGTAATGCTGGCGATCCCGATTGCAATTCTTACGAATATGTTGAGGGTGATTGCCACGGGCTTTCTGGTCCAATATTATGGAACAGCTGCAGCCGAAGGATTTCTTCATGAATTCGCCGGAATGCTCGTTTTTGGCCTGGCCATGGTTTTTCTGGTCCTGGCTGGAACGATTTTGGGAAAGGTGGGGCGATGAAAAAATATTATCGTTTTCTGGTAGTTTACCTCTTCTTGCTTCTGGCAATTTTATTTGTTAACCTGCATGAGGATATTGCTGTGCCGGCCAATCGGCCGCTGGATGAAATTCCGCTGACACTGGCTGGCTGGCGGATGCTCAGTCAGACGGAGATGAATGAGCAGGTATTATCCGTCTTGAAGCCAACAGCTACGCTTTTGCGGGTTTATGGTGATCAGAGCGGCCACCGGGTTGATCTCTATATCGGCTACCACGGTGGCGGCCCGGGTTGCGGTCCGATTCACTCACCTAAACACTGTCTTCCCGGTGCCGGCTGGCAGTTGCTGCGGCAGGAGAAACGGGCCGTACCCGTGGCCGATAAAAAGATTGATGCAGTTTTGTCTGTCTATCAGCACGGTGCGGACAAGGTACTTTTTCTTTACTGGTTTCAAGTTAAGGGAGCTATTTTAACCAATGAATACGCCTTGAAATTTGCCGAGATCAAAAATTCAATTCTTTATAACCGGCGAGATTCAGCTTTTATCCGGATTTCTGTTTCAGTTAACGATAATGTCGAGCCGGGGATATTGGTGGCCGAACAGTTTGTCAGGGATTTCTATCCAAGTATAGAGCAGGTTCTGCCGGAGTAGGGGGTTGATGTGAGTAAAATAAAAATATGGGGACATAATACCAATTACCTCATAATAATTAGTATTATGTCCCCATATTTTTTTATGTTGGGGCTGTTTTTCCTGAGTCCTTCCTCGGTGGCGGCGGCTCTGGAAGCCGATGAAGTGCTGGTGATTGCCAACAAATGGGCTGACGACAGTGTCTCGTTGGCGAAGTATTATATGGAAAAACGGGGCGTGCCCAAAGAAAATCTCTTGAAACTCAAGATTGATGAAAAAAAAGAGACCTGCAGCCGCGAGGATTATAATGAAAGGATTTATGCCCCGGTTAAAAAATATCTTGATCGGCGGGAATTGAAGGGTGAGCGGCGGGCCATCCGATGCCTGCTGCTGATGTACGGGATGCCTTTGAAGGTACTGTCGACTGAATTGACGGAGGCTGAAAAAAAAGAGCAGAAGATTTTGCAGGAGCGGCGGAAAAAGTTGCGGGCCGAGCATAAGGCCATGCAAAAGGATGATACCCGGAAGAAGATCCTGGCGGGAAAACTTAAAGAAGTAAATGCGGCTCTGAAACCTTTCAGCTGGACTCGCGAACTGGCTTCGGTTGATTCCGAACTGGCTCTGGTTATGGCCGGTAAATATGAGCTGCAGGGTTGGCAGCTTAACCCCTCCTATCTCGGTTATCGGGGTAAGAAAATAGAACATATGCCCGATATTTCCCTGATGGTATCCCGTCTCGACGGCCCGACCGCGGAGTTGGTCCGGCGGATTATTGATGACAGCCTGGCTGCCGAAAAGCAGGGTCTCTCCGGTACCGCCTATTTTGATGCCCGCTGGCCTCGTCCGGGGCCGGAAAAGGCAAAAAAATTAAAGAGCTCCGCTTTTTACGACAACTCTCTCTATCTGGCGGCTGATCAGGTTAAAAAAGATGGCCGTCTAAAGGTTGTGGTTAATGAAAAACATGAACTTTTCCAGCCGGGAGAGTGCCCGGATGCGGCACTCTACTGCGGCTGGTATCGTTTGGCCCATTATCTGGATGCTTTCGACTGGCAGCCCGGCGCGATTGGCTATCATATGGCCAGCAGCGAACTCGGAACCTTGAAAAGTAAAAAAAGTGAGGTCTGGGGGAAAAGGATGCTTGAAGACGGGGCCGCGGCGGTGATCGGGCCGGTAGCCGAGCCTTACTTGAATGCCTTTCCGCCGCCGGTTCTCTTCTTCAGTCTTTTACTTGACGGCCGTTTAACGCTGGCGGAGGTCTATGCGCTTTCCGTACCCTGGCGTTCCTGGCGCATGGTTTTAGTCGGCGATCCACTCTACCGGCCGAAATTCATCAGCCGTTCCAACCCGGTGGGGGGGAAACTCTGAAAAGCAGAGTAATTGAGCAGTTAATTACGTTAATTGTGCGTTAATTGGGGTCAGCGTGACCCCAATTAGTTCCAATTAGTTCAATTAGTTCTAACCAATTGGGCTGCGACTATTTAGCAGTATGGTGCTGAAAAGTCTTGACTATTTTGCATTCTACTGCTAAATAGTCTGTATGAAACGTATACAGCAGGAAATCATAGTTGAAGACCTTGCTAGAAAGATGGTTTTTATCACCGGGCCGCGACAGGTAGGTAAAACCAGTTTGGCACTGGCCATAAGTAAAGGTTTTGAAAAATCACTCTATTTGAATTACGATAATTTTTCTCACCGCGAGATAATCCGCAAAGCCTCCTGGTTGCCAGAGACAAAATTGTTAATTCTTGACGAACTCCACAAGATGGAAGGCTGGAAAAATTTTCTCAAAGGCATTTACGATACCAAACCCCGGCAGCAGCAGATATTGGTAACCGGCAGCGCCAGGCTAGAGGCCTTCAGGCAAAGCGGTGATTCTCTGGCCGGCCGTTTTTTTAGACACCGCCTCAACCCCCTTTCAATGGCGGAAATCCCCAAATCGACTACAAATGATCTCAATCTACTTTTGGAGCGCGGCGGATTTCCGGAACCATTCCTCACCGACTCCAACGAGAATGCCAATCGTTGGCGTCTCCAGTACGTTGATGGTTTAATCCGTACAGACATTCTTGATTTTGAAAAAATTCATGATTTCAGAGCCATCCAGCTTACCCTCGAGTTATTGCGACAGCGGGTCGGTTCACCCATTTCCTGGTCTTCTCTGGCCCGGGATATAAATTGTGCACCGAATACCATCAAAAGATATATAGAGATCCTTGAATCCCTCTATATCATTTTTAGAGTCACCCCATTCCATAAAAATATTGGCCGCTCTCTGCTGAAGGAGCCCAAGATTTACTTTTATGATACAGGAATGGTGCTCGGCGACGAGGGCATCCGCCTAGAAAATCTGGTCGCAGTAAGCCTTTTGAAACATTTAAATTGGATCGAGGATTGCAAAGGCATAAGATGTGAATTAATGACACTGCGTACCAAAGAAAAAAAAGAGGTGGATTTTGTGATGGTGGAAAATGACGAGCCTCGATTAATCGTAGAAGTCAAACTTTCCGATACAAATATCAGCCCGGCACTGCACTACTTTCACCGGAAATATGCACTGAAAGCTGCACAAGTGGTAAAAAACATCAATGTTGAGCACCTGATTGATGGCATCCAGCTTCGCCGGGCAGTGGATTTTCTTAAAGAGTTAAAAATCTGACTTTGCTGAAAGAAATCGGGATAATACAAATAAAGGTTGGGCAATCGGTCGTAACAAATTCAAGGATGAGATTGAAAAACTTAGCGGCAGAAGAATGATTGCCGCTAAGCGTGGCCGACCAGAAGGCTGGTGGAAACCAAAAGGAAAAACAGTTTAATTTTACTCTGACCCCTGACCCCAATTAGCCCAATTAGCCCAATTAGCCCCAATTAGCCCCAATTAGTTCCTCAGTTACAGCCAATTAACCCTGCAATTAGTTCCCGTTACTTGACATTAGTTCAATGTTGACGTATATATAATGTATATCAACACGTCAATAATGAAGGGAGTGCGACAATGAATACAAAGTTAACTCTACGTCTGGATAATCATTTAATTGAATCCGCCAAAGAATATTCTGCAAGAACCGGTAAGTCTGTCTCTCGTATCGTTGCGGATTTATTTGAAATAATAAAAAATGAAAAAATAAAAAAAGAAAGCTCATTGACTCCAACAGTGAGATCCTTGCGAGGGGTATTGGGTGGGAATAAAATAGATGAAACTGACTACAAGAAATATTTGGAAGAAAAATATTTATGAAAACACTTTTTGACACCAATGTTATTCTTGATGTCCTCTTGGACAGGTCTCCATTTGCAGATGATGCAGCATATCTATTGTCAAAAGTGGAACAGTCTGAAATTACAGGTTTTGTTTGTGCGACAACAATAACCACAATTAACTATCTTGCAACCAAAGCTCTTGGTTCTAAGTCTGCGTCCCTCCATATTAATTCTTTACTTTCTCTTTTTGTCATAGCCCCGGTAAATCGTTTGGTTCTTGAAAATGCTGCATCTTTAAAATTCAAAGATTTTGAGGATGCGGTATTGCATGAGGCAGCTCTTCATGCAGGAGCTAAGTATATCGTGACCAGAAATAGTATCGATTTTAAGAAAGCAAAATTACCTGTTTTTGAACCAAGAGAATTTATTAACGCTTTAGAATCGTTGAAAAATAAAGGCTAACATCCAGTGTGTGAATTGGTGACCACGTTTTATTCGAAAGCAATCAAAATCCGCTTTTATCTAATTAGTTCCATTTGCTAGAAATTCATCAGCCGTTCCAGCCGGGTGGGGGGGAACTCAGAAAAGCAGAGTAATTGACTGAGGCTGATTTTATATTTTCCGATATTTCAGCAATATAGGGTCGGCGCCAACCATGGTAGTTTTGGGATGGGCCGATCGGGTGCCAGATGATGCCGCGGCTTTTCAAGAGATAATAGAGTCCTTTGGCCATGACCGCGTACCAGTGGGTTAACCCTTGATTCATACTCTCCAGGAAAATACAGTGGTATAAACCCGCCACTAGAGCCAGTTCAAATTGCTTCCTTCTCTGTTTGCAAATTGTTATTTGATCCTTAACGTCAATTCTTTCGTCAGAGTAGATGGCTTTGTCAATGGTGCGCCGCCGGAAATCTTTACTGATTGCCAGCCTCGATATCTCTGCAACTTTATTATCGTTGATGGCGGCAATTGCGTCTTTGTCAATATTGAAATGCTTGAGGATCGGGAAACTTTTTGCCGAAGGCAGGATTATGCGGGCCGTTCCGATAATTTCATTGGTTTCCCGGTCAAAAGCGCAGAAGTGGGTGGCGACATCGTCGAATTCGTCCTTTTCCATTTCTCCGGGATGATCTTCGGGTCTTTCAAATCCGCATTCAGTGCAGTAGACCTGGTAACGCAGTTTATAGAGGTCAATAA
Organism: Thermodesulfobacteriota bacterium; assembly: GCA_024762675.1. Lineage (GTDB taxonomy): Bacteria > Desulfobacterota > Anaeroferrophillalia > Anaeroferrophillales > Tharpellaceae > Tharpella. Next base: position 5,509 of record JANTGZ010000151.1, read on the forward strand.
TTCGACTATCATCCTTTTCAACTTTTTGGAAATGAAACTCGATCATTTGCCTCTCTTTTTAATTCAAGGTTTACTGTTTCATTCTTTCTAAATTAGATCAAGTATCCTGAAATTATTTCTCGTGGCGTCTGTATTTTCGGCAATGTCGGCTATATAGGGTCGGCGCCAGCCGTGGTAGTTGATCTTCGGGCCGATTGGATGCCAGATATAACCCTGACGGCTCAACAGTGAACAGAGGCCATCATTCATGGCCGCGTACAAGTGGGTCAAACCTCTTTTCAGGCTCTCTTTGTAGATGCAACTATACAACCCAAAAGTAAGGTTCAACTTTTCCCGGCGCCTATCTTTTTTGTATACATTATTTTTACTGGTAATGTCTACTAGTTTCTCACTGTAAATAACTTCGTCGGCTGCACGTCTGCGAAAAGCTTTACTGATAGCCAGGCGTGATATCTCCGCAATCCTGTTCCGATCAAAATCAGGCCGCAACTTCTGGTCGATGAAAAAATTATTTTCAATCGGAAAACCTTTCTCCGAGTTAAGAATCA
>JANTGZ010000152.1 GCA_024762675.1 Thermodesulfobacteriota bacterium
TTTCGTTGATGAAAAAAGAGGCTTTTTTAATCAACCTGTCTCGGGGAGGGCTAGTCGATTACGCTGCCCTTAAAAATGCTCTGGCCACCGGTGAGATAGCCGGGGTCGGTCTTGATGTTTTCTGGGAGGAGCCGCCGGCACCCGATGCCCCGATTTTTAAATATAATGTGATGGCGACCCCGCATATCGGTGGTTCGACTGACGTTTCCATGCGTGGCATCGTTAAAGGAGTGGCCGAAAATATTCGTCGGGTGGCCGCCGGCCGAACGCCGCTTTATTGTAAGCTCAATGTTTAAGGGCGCAACCTTTCGGCCTGATCAATAGATTTGTAGCCGGCGGCTTGAGCCAGAAATTTATAAGTCTCTTCGGCCATACTCCGATTGTTTTTCTGGTGCTCGGTTATATCCTGGTAGAGAAGGTCCAGGGTTTTGTCGGAATATGTTTTTAATTCACATTTAAGGTAGGTTGTAAATGAGGTTATTGCCGAGGAATCGGCGGCTTGGGAGAGCGGGCGGGCACCGCTCATAACCTTTGGGTATTTCGCAAACATTTCCTCCTGCCAGATCAACTGACTGGAGGCAATTTTTTCGATTAAAGGATTCTGGTCGCTGCCAAGTGGCGCCGGTCGTTCCATCATAAGATATTTTTCCGTCATCAGATTACGCCCTTCAATGCGGGCCGCCTCAAGGTCTGAGAGATAACTGGAGAGCGTTTTATCGGACCAGGGAATAAACTGGGCCTGACGATGCCTTCGGAAAGCCTCAGGATTTTTCTGACAGCTGTTTTCCTTGCCGGCCGGTACGGCGAGAAACATCTCCAGTTCTATGGCGATGATTTGCTCAATAAGATCTTTATGAATGTTCAGCATCTCGATACCCCGGCCTCTCTCTTCTCAAAAATTCAAACGGCATTGCCCAGGTCTTGAAGGCGCAGCTAGGCAATCAGGAGAGCACAGATTATTTCGACCTTCCTGCACATCCAGCGGTGTAGGCCTTCTGATGTAAAGGAATTCATTTTCATTACCTCTTAAGATCTGTTCCGTCACTTCACCTTATACAACTGTGGCAGAGTCATTTTTCCGCTATAAACCTCTTTTACCGGTTCAAAAAGACGATATTGAAGCATAAACTCGCCTTCAGGAGCTGGTAGCCAGTTGGCCATTTGTTTTGTGTCCGTTGGTTTACTATTTGAGATATAAATTGTTAAACTACCGTCAATATTTTTTTGAACTCCCGTTGTGCGATCTCCAATAGAGTAGCGATTGATCGAATTTTTAACCATGAAACGGTTTTGGGCATCATACATGGTTATCGACCAGAATCCGGCCACTTCTTTGCGCACCAGTGATTTTGCCGGAATTGTAATTTCATATTTTTTAGAGCCTATCAGTTGGTTCCCATCGGCATCGACAAATCGTTTTGGATACATTGCCCGTTCAGGGGTATTAAGGCCGATGGAATTGAGGTTAATCGCAGCACGTGCCAGAAAATCTGTACCATAACGGCCGCCATTCAGTTCCAGGTTCCAGCCGCCGCATACAGTTTCACAATTTTGGGCCGCATATCTTACTGCCTGACCAGCATCTTTCGCGCCTGCAGCAAGCCCTGTGAGAACTGGCTGAGAGAGCTTTTTGGGATCAAACGGCTCATTAGAACCAATACCGATAATCTTAAATTGATCAGTAAACACTTTGTCTTTTTCAAGTGGCTCGTTACGGATCACATCATCAAGTCTTCCGTAATACTCCATGATCCCACCCATAGGTGAAGGAGGGCAACCCCGGACGCTCTTTTTCTGTTTGAGACGTTTTCTTATTTTGCCTCTTGCGAACTCTTCAAAAGGAGTCAAAGTGAATGCTTCAGCAATTTTTCTACCGGCTCCGATGTCTGCAATGCTTCTAATACCAACGCGCCCGATCAACCAAAGGGTAGGAGTATCGCAATAAATTGGGGTTACACCTTCTGGGAGATTTTTATATTGATTTTTTTGGTTATCGAGAATGAAAATATAATTGCCACCATTTTCACCTACATTTTCAACCGTCAGATTTTCAATCGACTCCGTGTAAATATTGAGTAGTTGTACTATGAAGTAGCGATTCTTAATCGGAGGGATGCTCAGGACGAATGGACTGTCTTTAAGTTCCATCCATGCCGATACGTAGAGTGTGTCGTTATTCAACGTTGGTACAATCGTGTCACGGTAATCGAACAGTCTTGTTGTGGAGTTAATGATATTTATGGGCGCTGGTGCGTCTTCCAGCGGGTAGTCTACGGAGGTCAGAGCAATTTCGACCGACTTGGCTTTTACTGGGGCAAATCCGTAGATATAGGCATTGTAGGCTGCAACATAGGCACGTTTTTGCAGGATGGTATCGGCTGTTTCATCGGCATAGACTAAACTTGTCAAGATCAGAACTGTGGTCAGCCCAAAGGCTATAACCATGATCATTAACCTACTTTTCATTATAGTCTTTCTCCTCTTTCCATTTTTAAAAGATACTTCAGGTAATATCAGCGGGGAATTGCCAGACCATTTTCTTTCATTTAAAAAGATAAGGATGTTTGGTTTGCGTCCTGTGATTACGAGTCTAATTCCCATTTTTTATCATTTGTTATCCCTCTCTAATTTTATCATACCTCATTAAGTACAGAACAATCTTCTATCTTTTTATCTTTTGCCGGTTTAACCAGAAAAACCGCCAGCGCCGGTAAAACCAGCATCGCACCAACCATATTCCAGATAAACATAAACATAAGTAAAATACCCATATCGGCCTGAAATTTAATAGGTGAAAATATCCATGTAGCTACCCCGATCCCAAGAGTGATTCCCGTAAAACAGACGGCTCGACCGGTTGTCTTTAAGGTTTTGACATAGGCACAATGTATATCGTCTCCCATATCCATATAATGCTTCAGTTTATTATAGATATATATGCCGTAGTCGATACCGATTCCGACCCCGACTGCAATAACCGGCAATGTCGCTACTTTGATTCCGATTCCGAGCTTGGCCATTAGGGCTTCGCACAACACTGAGGTTATATAGAGAGGAGCGACAATGCAAATTGCCGCCCGAAAACTCCTGAATGTTAGGATGCAGACAAAGATAACAACCAGGTATACAACCCAGGTTATGAGTCTGTTAGCCTTTTCAACTTCGATATTGGTCGCGGCTTCAATTCCGGCATTACCTGCTGCCAGAAGAAAGCGTACCTCGTCTGAGTTTGCTTCCCCTGCAAAATCTTCCACCACACTGATGACCCGTTTCAGAGTATCGGCCTTGTGGTCGGTGAGGTAAACCTTGATTATGTCGAAATTACATTCCTGTGTGACCCAGCCGTCATAAATTCCCCTGATTGATGCATATCGCAGGAACGTGTTGTCGTGCGTGATTGTTCTCATTTTTAGAGAGCCTTCACTCATTCCTGAGAGGTAGTTCTTAAGGAAGTTTGCCATTGACCCGGTTGACTGGACTCCAGGTGTGTTTTGCAGGCGCCACTGCAGGCGGTCCATATCTACTATGGTTTCATATTTAGTACATTCATCGGTATCTGTTTCAACCATGACCACCAGTAAATCACTGCTGATTGAATAATGGTTAATGATATAATCATTATCCAGGTTGTATCTGGAATCTGATCGAAGTTCAGGGGCCCCTGAGTCAAGATCACCTATTTTGAGTCCCATGCGCACGTAGGATGCTCCGGCAAACAGAAGTAGGGCCCCGATGATAACCGCGATGGCATAGGGGCGTTTGGTTACATTGGCAAGATGTGTCCAGAAGAAATTCTCTTTTGAATCCTGGCTGGAGTGTTTTGCAATTTTAGCGACTGCTTTACTGCTGACTCCCGCGTAACTCATGAGTACAGGCAATAGGCAGAGGTCGCACAGGGCTACGATTGCTACTCCGAGGGTTGAGCCAATCGCGATATCCTGAATGACACCGATAGCAATTATAAACAGGAGTGCAAATCCAATCCCATCGGTAAACAGTGCCGACAACCCGGGCAGATAGACTTGTCGATAGGCCAGTCGAACCGCTGTAAGTTTGTCATGGCCTTTTATCAACTGTTCAACAATGGCATTGAACATCTGAATGCCGTGGCTGACACCCAAGGCAAACATTAGAAACGGTACCAGCATCGAGTAGGGGTTGAGACCATATCCTAACAGGTGAAACAGTCCCATCTGCCATATTACCGCGATAATAGAGGATACAGCGCGTATTAAAGTACTGCGTAAACATTGTGAATTATACCAGAGCAGCGTCAGCAGGATGATGAATGCAGCGAGGAAAAAGAGTCCTACACGGGTGGCGCCGTCAATTAAGTCACCGACAACCTTGGCAAATCCGACAATGTGGATTTTTATCTTGTCACTCTGGAATTTGTCCCGAACCTCACGCTCTATGTCGTGGCTGAATTTCTGGTAATCCAGCGGTTCATTGGTGTTGGGGTCAAATTCGTACAACGGTGCAATCAGGGCTGTTGACTTGAAATCGTTTGCGACCAGAGAGCCGATCTTTCCCGATCGCATAATATTTTTTTTTAATGCATTCAGTGCTTCTTGAGACCCATCGAACCGGTTGGGCATAACCGTATCACCCTGAAAACCTTCCTCGGTAACCTCAGTGTAGCGGACAGCCGAAGACCAGAGAGATTGCAGGTTTTGACGATCGACACCGTTGACGAAGAATACCGCGTCGTGAATGTCGCGCAATGTCATCATGTAATCCTTACTGAAGATATTGTCATCGGTCGTCTCGACGACAACTCGAACAGTATTAGACAGCCCTTTGAGGTCTTTGCGATGTTTGTAAGCGTTTTTGATAAAATCATGATAGACAGGAATCATTCTTTGGAAGCTGGCGACGGGTCTCAACTGCAACATGTGGTAGCCGAAAAAAATGGTCAGCCCAGAGAAGATAAGGATAATCAATAAGCGGTTGCTAAAAATCAGTCGTTCAATAAACGGGATTTTATCCGGTTGCTCTACTGAATCGTTCTTTTTTTTCATATCAATTTATCTCTGCGGTGAAGTTAGGATCAACGATGCGAGTTATACCACCAATACCTACAGTAATTAAAAAGTCATCATCACGTCCAAGGACAAATGATGATACCGCTTTACCGGCAGACAAGGGTAATTTTGACAGGCTGGTGCGAGTCAGGTTGGAAATCATCAGGGATTTTGCGTATCGGGAGACAAGAATACGTCCGTCACTCAGGATTTGTGCCGATGACAGTGTAGTTTTTACACCGGTTTCTACTGGAATCCAGTTTTCGCCCCGGTCAGATGAAAGTAGTGCGTTTCCGCGCAGTCCGACAAGCATGATGCTGTTTTCGTCTCCAGTGATATCGAAGAAGGTTCCATTATAAGGTGTTTTCAGGTGTTTCCAGCTCTTGCCGTTATTTGAGGAACGACTGACGAATCCTTTTTCTCCAATAAGAAAGAGAATGTTGACTATGGGTTTGATTGTTGTATAGTGGTAAGCATCCGGATTTTCGATCAACGGAGCTGGACTTGACCAACTCTCTCCCCCATCAAAGGTCTGAATGATCATTCCGAAAGTCCCAACCGCATACCCATTTCGTTCATCGTGAAAATATATATCAAGGAATGGTCGTGATGGTCCTTCATCAACGAAAGATTTGGCATCTGTAAGCTGAAATTCCAATTCCTCCAGTTCTTCTTGCTGCCGGCTTCTCTCTTCTGCAGAAACAGTGTTCAGTATCTTTTTCTTTTCTGCTACTGCGTTAGTAAATGCATCGGCAATGATTTTATTAACCTGGTTGCCGTCAATCTGTTTAACCCAGGTTTTTCCCGCATCATGACTTGTCAGGATTATACCGGCATGCCCCGCTGCCCATCCTGTCCGCCCTCTGCCGGGAAAGGTAACAGAGGTCAACATAATTTGAACCGGAACTTCCGCCTGTTGCCAATTCCGGCCGTTGTCATCCGAAAAGATTATATGTCCCCGTTCACCTACAGCTATGATTCGGTCTCCGGAGAATGCGATATCCAGCAATAATGATTTAGGT
>JANTGZ010000153.1 GCA_024762675.1 Thermodesulfobacteriota bacterium
GCAAGATCAACCTCCTCGGCCTCCTCAAGAAGGGGGATATTACGAATATCTTCAAGGTATGACTCAAGAGCACCACTCGAAGAAGTATGCTTATCCTCTCCCGCCATTACGTCCCACCAATTTCACAAAACTGCAGGCCAGCAAACGTTCACTTTGAAAATCATTTTCCCCGCACCGGGTGATACGATAAAGATACTGTCCCTTAGCGGTTGCCAGGGGAATTACTAAACGGCCACCAACAACCAGTTGTTCAAGAAGCGGGGCCGGAGGTTTTTCTGAAGCAACGGCCGAAACCACTATCGCATCAAAGGGAGCGGCATCCGGCCAACCATAGCTACCATCGAAAATTTTAACCAAGACATTAGTGCACTCCATCTGATCTAATAGCCGTCTCGCCGGAATCGCCAGAGAGCGCAGTCGTTCAATAGCGTGCACCCTTTCTACCAGAGAAGAGAGCAGTACTGTCAGGTAGCCCGACCCCATACCGATTTCGAGTACTTTCTCAGTACCAGCAAGGCCTAATGATGACAACATAAAGGCAACAATATAGGGCTGACTGATGGTCTGGCTTTCGCCGATGGGTAAGGGTGAATCACCGTAGGCCTGATGAGCTAGTCCCGGCTCTACAAAAAGATGACGCGGTACCCGCCGCATTACTTCAAGAATGCGGGGGGCATTAAGGCCACGGCCAACGATCTGTTCTTCGACCATTCTTTTACGCAACACAGCGTAATCCATAAAGATAAATCCTTATCCTATCAAAGCATAATCTCTGCGCCGAAAAAAAGCTTTATAATTTACCGTATCTGCAAAACAAATGCAAAGACATTTCGAGTTATCTTCTGATTCGCAAAAATTCTCAGGATGGCTGAGTAAAAATCACACTACACCCTGCAGAAAGTGCCCCTGGGGTGCGCAGGAGGTCGGACTTTTTACTTAGCCATCATTGATCGATATATTTTTCCGCCATAATCGCCGCTGTAGCCCCATCGGAAATCGCAGTGGCAACCTGGCGCAAGGGTTTTTGTCTAACATCACCTGCGGCAAAGAGACCAGGACAAGAGGTTACAGTATCTTCAGCGGCCTTTATATAACCCTGCTCATCCATCTCAACCAGATCTTTGACAATTTCACTGTCGGCTTTCATGCCAACATAGATAAAAGCTCCGGCGACTGACAGCAGGCGCTCTTCACCACTTTTAAGGTCTTTTACCCGCACCCCTTCGACCTCTTTTTCACCGACAATCTCCAGCGGCACATGCGACCAGACAAACTCGATTTTGGGATTAGCGAAAGCTTTTTCCTGAACAATTTTTTCGGCTCTCAGCTGATCTCGGCGATGGATGACATAGACCTTACTGGCAAATTTGGTCAGAAAAGCAGCCTCTTCGACAGCTGAGTTCCCGCCCCCGATAACTGCCAGCTCCATGTCACGAAAAAAAGCACCATCACAGGTTGCACAATATGAGACTCCGGCCCCTTTAAGACGCTCTTCACCTGGAATACCAAGAGGTGTCCAACCACTACCAGTAGCAACAATCAGGCTTTTGCAAAAAAGTTCATCACGGTTGGCGCAGGTGACCAGAAAACCCTCATCGAGCCGCTCGACTTTAAGACCCTCTTGAAACTGGCGCACCTCAAGACCAAAGCGTTTGGCCTGAGCCTCAAAAAGCGGACCGATTTGAGCACCGGCGACACCTTCAGGAAAACCTGGATAATTATCAACCATTTCAGTCGTTGCAATCTGGCCACCCATCATCATCTTTTCCAACAAAACGCATTTCAGACGAGCCCGGGCGGCATAGAGACCGGCAGTCAGTCCGGCCGGCCCGCCGCCAATGATCAAGACATCAAAACTGTTTTCACTGTCTACCATGGCTATCTCCTTTTTTAAGTGAATATTCTTGTATAGTAAAATGTTCCAGAGTGTAGACGAAAGTTTCAGGGGTAAGATCTTTTTGCAGAGTAAATTGACGTAAGGCCAGACTGATCCGGCCGCCACTGCCCAGAACCTCAAAATTGCGAGCAAAAAGGCGCTCATCGACACCTTTCACCAACTCATCTACCCGAATGTGCAACTCATCGCCATCTCTAAAATGAATAATCTTGTTCAGACAACGACCATCATTAGTAGCCAGATAGTCAAAAAAAGCTTCCTCCCCAAAAGCAGAACGATCCTCTTCGGGGGAGCTGAAAAGTAGTGGCCAATACATAAAAAACTGCGTTTCCCCAACCCAGTTCAGGCTATCTTTTTGCCGAAACAAACTCCTAAGATCAGCTATATGACCATGCCAAGTCAACCTTTGGCTGGAGTCGGAAAACCAGAACTGATCAGCTGCTATGAGAACCTGCCCGGCCACTGACCCCCAGGGAGTAAGCCATTGTATCTTCAAGCGTTCCGGAGGTTCGAGAAAAAGGCGCACCTTATGTTTGCCATGTCTGCCGTCGGTCGCCTTCCAGGATAGTATAGCGGAAGCCTTTAAGCTATCAAGATTGGCCATTTGAGACCAAGCCGCCCGACCGGCGGCTGCATCTCCGACATAAGAAACGGGTTCAAGCGGTGTCCGACCACAAGCGACAAGCCACAAGAGAGCTAAAAAACAAATATATTCAAGTTTAAAAACTTTCACATTCATATAACTATTTTTACATACAATTCACATTGATAGCTTCGCACGCCAAGGACACTTCCAACAGGGTGCAAAGCCATCAACGCTGGAAACGCTTCTCTATCTCACCCCGCTCCAAACTGAAATAGAGTGGTCGGCCATGTGGACAGGTGTGAGCCAACGGGGTTTTATCAAGTTTCTCAAGTAAAGATTTAATCTCGGAAAGGGTTAAGACCTGCTGAGCTTTCACAGCCATACGACAGGCGAGACGGGCCAGCATCGCATCAATTGCAGACATATCCTGCCCGCGGCCGCCGCTTGCTATATCGGCCAGGGTCTCTAAAAAAACGGCATCAACCTCAAGACCATCAATCAGCATAGGCACCGTCTGCAGGACCAGTGTGCTCGGCCCCAGGGATTCAAACTCAAAACCTAAGCTGTGAAGCAGTTCCCGACAATCTTGAGCCTGAACCTCTTCATCGAGTGTGCATTCGACCTGAACCGGTAAAAGCAGACGCTGGGCGACACTGTTACCAAGCCGCTTTTTTTTGAGATCCTCAAAAAGAACCCGTTCGTGAGCCGCATGCTGATCAAGCAGGTAACATTTATCATTAGATTGTAAAATGATATAGGCATTCCACAAAGAACCTATAATTGTTAACGCTGAAAAAAAACCAAGCTCCGGGCCCTGCATACCGGGCAGCACTTCGGTCTCGCCTGACGGCAGTGAAGAGGAGGGATAAGTTACACTTTTAGGCTCAACAACCTGCCCTCTCTCAACGTTTGAAGATCTAACATTTAACGATCCGTATGCAGTTTTCTGATAACCGCCATCAGCCGTTACTGAGGATTTAGAAATTGATGGCCACGAGAATCCCGAAGAGACCCCGTTCGAATTTCCGAGCTCTGAACCTGAAGCCTCGTAAAAAGCAGGAGGCAGTGTACTCTTTTGTGATTCTCCCGGCGCGAAAAAATCGGCAGTTGCGTTCAAGGAGGGATAACCGCTCAAAATTTCCGCCACAGCCTGGCGAATTAAACCGAATATCCGACCAGCATCGGCAAACCGAACCTCCTCTTTGGCGGGATGGACATTGACATCAACTGCGCCATCTGAAAGCGTCAGAAAGAGCACCGCCGCCGGGTAGCGTCCCCGAGGCAAAGTACCTTCGTAAGCTTTCAATAAAGCTTGGAGCAGAGCCTTGTCCCTAACCGCCCGGCGATTGACAAAGAAATAGAGGTGACGGCTGTTTGAACGCTGGACAACGGGCAAACTGACATAGCCTCTGACCTTGACCTCATCGCCACCTGTCTCAGGCAATTCACGCAGTTGATCATCAAGTGTAAGTCCTAAGACTCTCGCCACCCGATCACTCTCTCGATCACCCCGGGTAGCGTTCAGCAGACGCCGGCCATTATGCTCGAGCAGAAAAGAGCACTCCGGATGAGACATGGCTAAACGCTGTAAGCGTTCTAGAACCGCACCTCTTTCAGTATTGGTCGTTTTAAGGAATTTTTTTCGTGCCGGAACCGAATAGAAAAGATCGGCAACCGTAACCCTGGTCCCGACCGGAGCCCCAACCGACTCCTCTCGCACCTCACCACCGGCGGCAACCCCAATTTTTACTGCGGCCTCCATTTCCCTGGTACGAGTAGTTAACGAAAAACGAGAAACTGCAGCAATACTGGGCAAGGCTTCGCCGCGAAAACCATAGCTGCTGACCCCGAAAAGATCGGCTGCTGAGCTGATTTTGCTGGTTGCGTGACGCTCCAGGGCGAGGCGGGCCTGACCCGCATCCATACCATGGCCATTGTCGGTCACTTCAATAAGATTTTTCCCGCCCTCTTCAATCACCACCCTGATCTGGTCGGCCCCGGCATCAAGAGCATTCTCAACCAGCTCCTTAACCACGGATGCCGGGCGCTCAACCACTTCACCTGCAGCAATCTGATTACAAACCTCGGGTGGCAGGAGACGAATTTCAGCGTGCATTTTACAACTCATAGTCAAAATTCTCTATCCTGATATTCACGCATTATCTCTCTGGGTACAAGAGAGAAGAAGAGCCGGCAGGCAAGAAAAATAACCAGAAGATCATCAACCTGTCCCAACCCGGGAATAACCAGATCAGGCAACAGGTCATAGGGCGTAAAAAAATATATTACTGCTAACAGGGGGATAAGTTTCAGATAAAAAGGGACTCTACGGTCTCTCATCAGATTCCAACAAAGGCGCCCTGCCATCAGCCAGCGCTGCCACCAACCGGGATTACTCAAAAGGTTTTTATTACTTAGACGACTCATAAAAAAGTCGCCTGGGGCCAGTCGCCAGTCTTCAGAGATGCTTTATTGATCATATCACCATCTATGTTCATTTGTGTTTAGCAACAAAGTTTTCCACTTCATCAACCAGGGCTTTGACCAATTCACTCTCGGGCAATTTCCCTAGGACTTCACCATGACGAAAAAGCAGCCCGACTCCCTTACCACCTGCGATTCCAAAATCAGCATGCCGGGCTTCGCCGGGACCATTAACGACGCAACCCATAACCGCAATCTTCAAGGGTTCCTGAATATGGGCCAGAGCCTTTTCAACCTCATCGGCAAGTTTGATCAGCTCAACTTCGGTACGCCCGCAGGTAGGGCAAGATATAAGTTCAACCCCCCGCCGCCGCAAACCCAGGCTTTTCAAGATCTCGAAAGCAACAAAGATCTCCTCTTCCGGAGCCGCAGTCAGCGAAACCCTTAAGGTATCACCTAATCCTTCATTAAGCAGCAGGGCCAGCCCGACTGACGACTTTATGGCTCCACGCAATTTCGTTCCAGCTTCTGTAATCCCAATATGAAAAGGATAATTGACCCGTTTAGCCAGTAACCGGTAGGCAGTCAAGGTGGCCATAACATCAGAAGATTTCAGAGAGATCTTGATGAGATCGAAATTTTCATCCTCCAAAAGCCGGACATGGCCCAAGGCACTCTCAACCAGCGCTTCAGGAGTATAGCCATAACGCTCAATTATCTCTTTCTCAAGAGAGCCGCCATTAACGCCGATACGAATCGGAATAGCCCGCTCTCTACAGGCCGCCACGACCTCGCGAACCCTGGCATCAGAACCTATATTACCGGGATTAAGCCGCAGACCGTCAACTCCCTGCTCGACCGCAATAAGCGCTAATCGATGACTGAAATGGATATCGGCAATCAAGGGAAGAGCGATCGCTTCTTTGATTTTATTAAGTTTGTTCGCCGCCGTTTCATCCGGTACCGCCACCCGCACCAGCTCACAGCCAACCAGTTCTAAGCGTTTGATCTGAGCAACCGTCGCTGCAACATCTCGGGTATCGGTATTGGTCATTGATTGCACCGAAACCGGTGCCCGACCACCTATCTTGACCTTACCCAATTCAATTTCACGGCTCTGCCGCCGTTGCCGAAAAT
>JANTGZ010000154.1 GCA_024762675.1 Thermodesulfobacteriota bacterium
GGGCATCATGGATCCAAATAACTCAGTCCTGTGCCATGCTATAAATTATTGCTCCGCAAATTGTTCCGCCAGTTTTTTGCCGTACAATTAAAAAGCCTCAGCGGCGAACTTCGCTACTGAGGCTTTTTAATTGTACGTATCAGTTCTTAAGGGCTATCCCAAGAATCCCCAGATGATCAGGAAGAGACAGAGTACGCCGATGGCGACGCCGGTAATGCCAATAATCTGACCGATAGCTTCAGAGAGGACGCCAGGGTACTGGGTTTGAAGTTTATCAAGCTCACCTTTTTCTTTGAGGCGTTCAAATTGGGACGGACGCTCTTCTTCCATTTCGTGGCCACTGACAACCCCGGTGAAGATGACTTGATCCATAGGGAATTTTTCCGGCCTAACATGGGCATTGAAAAAGTGCACAGTAAAGATGAAGACTGCAGCCAAAAAGGCTTCATCTGAGTGGACAATGATGGCTACATTAAAGGCCCAGCCCGGTAAAAACTGGGCAAAAAATTCAGGTAACCAAAGCATCAGTCCGGTAAAACCGATAGCAAACATACCCCAGAAGACTGCGAGGAAGTCAAACTTTTCCCAATAGGTCCAGCGGTCAAATTTAGGAACTTCACCTGCTCCAAAAAACCACTTGCACATACCCGCAATATCACGACCATCTTTGAAGTTGGGAAAGAGTGAATCGGGCCCGAAAAGCTTTTGAAAGAAATTTTCTCCAGTTGGCTTAATAAGCAGAAAATAGAGACTCCAGACAACCGTAATGATGAAATAGGTGAAGGTGAGAACTGCGCACCAGCGGTGGATCAAGCCAGCCATCTGGGGGCCACCCATGAATTGTGCAAGTCCTATTGCCCACGGAGCTTCTACAAATTTTAAAGGCAGGCCCGAAAGCACCAGTCCGAGAAAGCTGACCATCATCATGAAGTGAAGAATCTTCTCCATGAAGGTAAAGCGTCGGTAGAAAACTTTGGGGTTATGGCTCTCATGAAAAATACCCTGGCGACGAAGCTTGTTCTTCTCAATATAGCTACGAATCAGCCATAAAATTGTATGGAGCCAGAAAACGGCAAAAACTCCACACAGAAGACCAGTCATAACAATAAAGGTCCAGTAGAGAAGAGGGTAGTTTTCACGGTCGTGGTGGGTGGCATGAGGAGCATATTTAACGAAATTAGTATTTGCCTGCTTATGGCACTTGCCGCAGGTTGCAACCAGGTTCTCAGATGAAAAAGAGGATTCAGGGTCACTTTTCGGCAACTGTTTGTGAGCGGTATGACAGTCGGCACAACCGGCTACGGCAACCGCACCACCCAAGTGCTCAACTTTACCATGGTACTCCTGTCGGTAGGATTCAAAGGAGTGGTTACTTAATTTGTTGCGTGCCATCATCTCTTCATTATCATGGCACTGCTCACAACTGGAGGTGCTGAATTCGCGGGCCTTAAGGGCGCTGGCTGATTTTTTATCATCGACTTTAAGTTCGATAATATTGTGCAGGCCGTGGCAATCGGCACATGAGGGGGAGTCGGGGTTGCCGGCTACCAAGCCCTTGCCATGGACACTCTGCATATAGTCGGCATTATCATGACAGCCGCTACACATCTGGACTGATTTGCTTTTATCATCCTTGATGGAGAGCAGGTCATGGATATTGGCGTGGCAATCGGTACAACTAACATCGTTATCAACATGAACCGACTGGGCATACTGTCTGGCTTCATCGCGATGGCAGAAACCACAGTTAACCGGCTGCATGGGAACTTCACAGTCGGCGTGCTTTTCCAGGTCCCAGATATCACGGTGACAGCTGGTGCAGGCATTAGCCCCATGGGCCGATGCGGCAAAAGTACCAGAATCAATTTCATCATGACATTCGAGACATTGGCCGACCGAAATACATTCCAGGCAGATCTCTTCGGTATCGGCCTGTTTGGCGAGTGCTTTTTTGTTTATCCCGGTCCCGATAATGAATGAGACAATCAACAGTAACAAGATGGCTAAGCGGAAGAATCCTTTATACGCTTTCATAGTTTCCGACGTTCCTTAAAAATAGATGGCTGATAGTTGATGTTAGTAGTTCTATTATTTATTAAAACCCGACTGGGTATTTTGTAGGAGGTAATTAAATGCCAAGTAGAGATTCCAAATTGAGCTTCAGTATCCTTAAATATGGAATTCTATATATATAATGACCTGAATATTGTATACATTGGTGCGGCAAATTAAGGCAGGCACCTGATGGTGCCTGCCGACTTAACTTGACTGAACTTTTTAGGGCCTGTTAAAAAAACAGACAAAGAGATCCAAACTAAATTTTGAGAACCAGCATCAGAGCGATAACCAGGGCGTAGATGACCAGCGATTCGATCATGGCCAGACCAATAATCATCGGAGTGGTAATCTTGCTGGCTGCACTGGGATTACGACCAATGCTTTCGAGGGCGGTTTTAATGCCCATACCCTGACCCAGGGCTCCACCAAAAGCGGCGATTGCGATAGCGACGCCAGCTGCATAGGCTAAGCCGGTTCCGTCAAAATTACTGGCTTTTTCAACAACTTCTACGGTTTCATTCGCCCAAACAGTAGCGCTGGCTACACACAGGGTTGCGATCGCGGTAACGATCTGGATTACTTTTTTCATGTTGTCACCTCCTTTTTGTATCAGGGTTGTATGTTAGATCTTGGGATCAAATTTGTTGATCCCAAGAGTTGACGGTCAACGTTTAATCTGGCTGGTCTAGTGATCGTGTGAGATAGCTCCCTGGAAATAGGCCATAGAGAGCAGAGTGAAAACAAAGGTCTGGACGATTGCTACGAATAAGCCCAGGAAGGCAATCGGTACCGGTACTAAAATGGGGGCAAGCATGACAAAAATAGCGGCCACCAGATGGTCACCCATAATGTTACCGAAAAGACGCAGTGAAAGCGACATTGGCCGCGCCAGATGCCCTATAATCTCAATTGGGATCATTAATGGGGCAAGCCAGAGAAAGGGGCCGACAAACTGATTTAAGTATTTAACCCCATGTTCTTTCCAGCCGAAATAGTGGGTCAAGCAGAAGACGGTCAGGGCACAGCCTGCAGTGGTGTTGATGTTGCCGGTGGGCGGATTGAAACCAGGAATCAGGCCGGAGAGGTTGGAGAGTAGGATGAAAAATATACCACCTCCAACAACAAAAAGAAAATTTCTGGCGACATGACTGCCCAAGCTGTCAACAATCAGTTTGAGGATCGCTTCGACCATCGTTTCAAGCAGATTCTGGAGAGTAAATTTCCCTTCCGGGATGATTAACTCTTCGGGATCGCAGTTGCGAATTTTTCTGGTTCCAAGCAGAACCATGATAACAATAATCAGTGAGATAAGAATAGCGTTGGCGACATGTTCCGGCAGGGCGTTAAGGCCGGGGATTAACCCTACCCAGGTAATTACTGGATCGTGATGCATGATCTTTCCTTTTTAATTGTTATCCGTGGCTTCGTTTTCTGATTCGGTTTGAGGTTTACTGAAGGCCAGGTAAGCCATAGTTTCAAAGGCAATACTTCCGAAAAGGGCAGAAAAACCGATCAGAAAACCAAATGGTTGACAGAGTCGGGTCAAAATTACAATTATTGTTATAATTGCCAAGCCAAAGGTGAGAAGTAACAGCTTCAGTCCCAGTCGGCCGGCTACCTTAGGTTCGATTCCCTCTTCACCAGCCCCTCCAAAAGCCTTGCTGATCAAGATGCTGAGAGTCAGAAAATAGACAAAGGCCAGCAAACCGCCTATGGCCACTCCTAAAAACCCGATCTGCTCGACATCAATTAAGAGTGCCGTCAGAGATAGTGCAACAGTTATTACGAGGATGCAAATATTTATCCGCAGCAGTCTTTTATCTTTCATATTGTCACTTGCCTAACTATCTGCGGCATCCTCTTTTTCCTGTTCTCGTTCGAGACTTTTCAAGGCTAAATAGATTCTTTTGAAACCCGCTGCAACTCCGCACAGTAGGAGGAAAATCGTTAACCATGGTGTGGTCCCAAGCCAGCGATCCAGGTAGTAGCCGGCGACAACACCGATAGCTACCGAAAACCCCAATTCGAGTCCCACTGTGCTATAGCGGCTGACTTGGTCAAAGACCTTTTTGAATTTGGGTTTATTCGACACTCGAGAATCTCACTCTTTCCGTCTATTATGAAACGATCCCAGCAGGCAGGCGCCCCTATCCCTTTGTTAAAGAACACTTATTTCTAAACGCTGGGCTCCCTTAGCATAGCCTATAAAGTGAAGTCAAGTTCAAATCTTAGCAAGGGTTGCCTTGACCGCTTCAAGGGTCAGATCAAGATCGTCCTGGCTGTGTGCAGCCGACACAAAACCCGCCTCAAACTGTGAAGGCGCAAGATAAATTCCACGTTTTAACATGCCGGTAAAAAACCTTTTGAAACGTTCACAGTCCGAGGTTTTAGCCGCCTCATAATTATGTACCGATGTGGCCGTAAAATAGGTGCAGAGCATCGATCCTACCCTGGTGCAGTAGTGGGGGATGTCATGTTCAGTCAAAAGGGTGTTAATGCCATCACCCAGATAGGCTGAACTTTTTTCCAGTTCGGGATAGGGGTTATCTGTTTTTAAGGTCCGCAAGGTTTCGATTCCGGCAGCCATTGCCAGTGGGTTGCCAGATAGGGTCCCCGCTTGGTAGACCCCTCCTAAGGGGGCTAGATGTTCCATGATTTCGCGCCGACCGCCAAAGGCCCCAACTGGTAGGCCGCCGCCGATAATTTTCCCTAAACAGGTGAGATCCGGCTGGATGTTATAAAGTACCTGGGCACCTCCATAGGCGACCCGGAAGCCGGTCATAACCTCATCGAAAATGAGAACAATTCCAGTTTTTGTACAGCGCTCCCGCAAGCCTTCAAGGAATCCAGGTTGTGGGGGGATGGTTCCCATGTTGCCGGCTACCGGTTCGACTATAATTGCGGCAATTTCGTTACTTAAGGTCGCCAGTAATTCGTCAACTGAGTTAAGATCGTTATATACCGCGGACAAGGTATTGCTGGTAAATTCAGCTGGAACCCCGGCACTGTCGGGAACTCCGAGGGTGGTCGCTCCAGACCCGGCTTCGACAAGAAGGGAATCGACATGGCCGTGGTAGCAGCCCGCAAACTTGATAATTTTATTGCGTCCGGTATAGCCTCGGGCCAGGCGGATAGCACTCATGGTTGCTTCAGTACCTGAATTGACCATCCGCACCATTTCTAAACTGGGTAGTGCTTCACAGAGCTCTTCAGCCATTTCGATCTCGAGAATGGTTGGAGCCCCGAAACTGGCTCCCCGTGCAACCCTTTCGCGTACAGCGTACACGATCGCCGGGTGGGCGTGACCTAGAATCATCGGTCCCCAGGAGCCTACGTAATCTATGTATTCGTTGCCGTCGACGTCATAAACTTTGCTGCCTCGGCCGCGAATGATAAAAGGCGGTTCGAGGTTGACTGAACGATAAGCTCGAACCGGACTGTTGACCCCACCGGGGATTACTTTACGGGCTCGAGCAAAAAGTTTTTGGGAGGTTGTATGGGCCATGTTTTTTTACCTCAATGTAGTAGTCTGCTTACAGGGAATTGATTTTAAAGAAATGATCATCAAATCATTCGACTTGATACTGTAGGTTGCTTTTAAACAACTAATGAAATTTTGTCAAATATGGGAAAGGCGAGAGCCGTAGGTGGGGTGAGTGAGGTTGAGGAGGGTGGTATGTTTGTTCGGATCTGAGGTGGGAAGCCAGTTTTTTGCCAAGCCGTAAAACCTCTTTGTGTTCCCGGGAAGTTTTGGCATGATTACGAATTTTGATCTGAACCGGGTGGAATATTTCTAGAACTTGCCAGCGCAACTGCCAGTTTTCAGTTAAAAGGTCGTCAATGATTTTCGGTGAGGGCAGGGTTTGTTTCATAAAGTATTGAAATAAAAGAGTTTATGTCCATTATTTGCTTGACAAAAGAGCTTCGGGGTTGTA
>JANTGZ010000155.1 GCA_024762675.1 Thermodesulfobacteriota bacterium
AAACCGAGATCGTCAAGCTGCTTGAAAGCATACTCATCATCGGTCATAAAAGAGACCGGCCAGCTTAAGCGCTCGGTTATCTGGGAAGCCAGTTCAATGCTGCGCATCAGGTGTCCGTAACCAAAGCTGTCGCCTGCATCAATAACAAAAAGGACTTTTTTGATATCTTCTATAAGCTGGCGTTGATAGACATGCTCATTAATAGTGCATAGTTCCGGTTTTTCCGCCAACAGGCGCAAAACCGATGGTAAATCAAAAATCTGCCCCCGCTCCGACAGGATATCGTAAACCGTATTCATAAACTCCAGATCGGCGAGGGTATCGACGGAAAAGCGATTGCTGGAAACATAAAATTCTGAGGGAAGAGAAATCGTTGAGACTTTAAAAAGGTCGGGGCGCTGACCAAAAACCGGGAAATGGTGTTCTTTGAGTTCGGGACGATCGGAAAGATCATCCCCCAACTGCCAAGCCCGGGTTCGAGCCAGGCTGATACCCTGGAGAGCCAACTTTTTATTCTGTAATGCGTTAACTGGCCAGACAATATCGCTAGCCGGATCATCTTTTAAAGACTGCACCAAAGTATCAATCAGGGGTGCGTAGATAAGCGGGCAATCTCCACTGACGAGGATGCAGATATCGGCCCCATAGTGTTCCGCTGCCTTTCGTAAACGCGTGGTCACATGGTCGACCTCGCCTTCATACCAGAAACAGGGCAATTTCTCTTCAACAGCCCACTTCTGTAGAGGTTTGTTACCCTCTTCAGCCACGGTTGTGATGACAATTTCATCAACTTCCCGACTCAAACGTAGTTGGTCGGTTATCCAAGAGATCAATGGTTTGGAGCCGATTTTCCGGAAATGTTTAGCCGGCAGACGGGAGGAGGAAAGACGGGCCACGACAAAAGCAACAACTTTTTCGGCTTTAGAAATTGGAATAGATTTTACCGTCATAATGAGTTCTCAGGGGATAATATGCGCTGACAGCTATCAATCACCTTTTGAACATCGCTGTCGTGCATGGCAGGATAAATTGGTAGAGATAGAATTTCATCATGAGCTTTCTCGACAACCGGAAAGTCACCTGCTTTATAACCGTACTTTACCTGCATCGCAGTCATCAGGTGAAGTGGTTTATAATGAACATTGACACCAATTCCGGCCTCTCGCAATTTTTTAAAGACCTCCGCCTTGTCATCCTGAAAATCATCCAGGTGAAGGCGAACCACATAAAGATGGTAGGCATGCTCGAGATGGTCATTAACAAATAAGGGAGAGATGTATGGAGACTCTTTAAAAGCCAGATCATACCGATGAGCTATTTCCCGACGTCGTATAAGCCAGGATGGTAATTTGGCAAGCTGACTTATACCTAAAGCACATTGAAAATCAGTAATCCGATAATTACAGCCAAACTCTTCGACATCGTAGGTCCAGGTTGCCGTCTGAGCCCTCTGTTGATGGTCAACAGTGATCCCGTGATTACGAAATTTCCTGATTTTTTCCGCAAATTCAATCTTATCTGTCACCACCATGCCACCTTCGCCAGTAGTGATATGTTTAACCGGATGAAAACTGAAAATTGTCAGATCGGCCAAAGACCCGACCGAAGTGCCACCATATGATGCACCTAGCGAATGACAGGCATCAGCAATCAAACAAAGACCATATCGATCGGATAACTGACACAAAGAAGCATAGTCACAGGGTTGGCCGGCGTAATCAACAACCAAAATAGCTTTTGTTCGAGGAGTGATCTTATCCTCAATCGCATCAACATCTATTAAGAGATCACCACGATTGACATCAACCAATACCGGCCGAGCTTCCTGAAAAGCGACCATAGCAGCATCAGCAACAAAGGTGATGGCTGGCATAATTACTTCGTCATCAACACCAATACCGGCAGCGACAAAAGCACAATGGAGCGCGGCAGTTCCACTGCTGACGGCAACCGCATGCAAAGCTCCTACATAATCAGCAACGACAGCTTCAAATTCATCAACCTTTTCTCCAGTCGTCAACCAATCCGAACGTAAGACCTCTTCAACCGCCGACATATCTGAATCATCTATGAAGTGCCGACCATAAGGGATGAATTTATCAGTCATTTTTTAAACGCCAAACTCCGCAACAATCATTCTCAACTCTTTAATTGATAGCCAATGCGTATTATTATGACTCACATATTGGAAATCTTGTACAACTTGGTTATCAGTGTTCTGCCTCTCTTCACCCGAAGAACCATACATAGAATGAGGCCGAACCACAAAATAGTCTTCATGCTCAAGGGTTCTTCGGGCTTCGTCCTCGCTAATCAGGGTTTCATGCAGTTTTTCTCCGGGCCGGATACCGACAAATTCGATTCTGCACTCAGGTGCCACCGCCTTAGCCAGGTCCACAAGGTTCATACTTGGCAATTTGGGGACAAAAATTTCGCCGCCCTGCATCAACTGAATACTTTTTGCCACGAAGGCTACCGACTGTTCGAGGGTTATCCAAAATCTGGTCATTCGTTCATCAGTAAGCTTCAAAATACCTGATTGGCGCTGTTTTAAAAAACTGGGGATGACACTGCCTCTACTACCCACAACATTGCCATAACGGACTACACTGAATTGCGAATCCTTCGACCCGGAATAGACTCCTGCAGCGACAAAAAGCTTATCAGCGCAAAGTTTTGTACCACCATAAAGATTTATTGGATTAACCGCCTTATCGCTGCTTAAGGCGATAACCCTTCTCACCTTACAGTCGATGGCCGCATCAATAATATTCGCCGCACCAAGAATATTTGTCTTGATGACTTCAAGAGGGTTGTATTCAGCCGTTGGAACCTGTTTCAAAGCAGCTGCATGAACCACCAGATCAACCCCGTCAAAAGCTCTATAGAGCCGCTCTTTATCACGGATATCACCGATAAAGTATCGAATCGGGTGACCGGGTTTATCCGGCAGGTATTCCCGCATCTCTTCTTGCTTTAATTCATCACGACTAAAAACAACAATTCGACGCGGGCTATAATTGGCGAGAACAAATTCAACAAATTTCTTACCAAAAGATCCCGTTCCACCGGTTATCAGAATGTCTTTACCATCTATATCCAACTTTACAACCCCTATGCTTTCATGTTTTTGACTGGGAAACCAGTTCGTCAACCTATAACACGATTCAACCATATTTTTGAATAATTAATTGAAAAACAGATCGCCATTAACAATAAAAAAGCGACTGCCGGAAAAATTCATCCAACAGTCGCTTTTTTTTGATAAATAACTTGAAGTTAAGTATTTAAACCATCACATTCTATGCGGCCTTAAGGTGCTCACGCAAACCGGCAGCAATATTAAGATTGATGCTAATCAATATATTTAGTTTTTCAGATGCGGGATAAGCCAAAGTTTCAAGGGAACGACCATCAATAAAGGCACTCAAGCGCAAAAGATTCAGTCGTAAATCTTTAGGAAGCGGGTTGTCTTCAGCCGCCAATTCACTTTGAAAAATACTCCAGATCAACTGATTGAATTTCAAAGATTCATCCAGCCTCTTATCCCGATCAGCACTTTCCCAATTATCCTGGCACTCCTTCAGCTTATTAGCAGCTTTCACCAACACCTTAGACTCTACTTCACGCCCGGACAGGGTCTCTTGCTCAACTTTTTTATAGGCATTCATTGGATTCAGTGACACGACTCAAGACCTCCTTCTCATATTCAATCAATTCACGCGAAAAGCGCAAAGCTTGATAATAACGATTACCAATCAGACATTCACTTATTTGATCCACATAAACTGTCATACTGGGAGCGGCGGCAAGCACATCTCTAACCAGCCGCCAATAATTTTCATGATGCTTCTTTAAATTTTCTTCATCGAAATACATCAATTGAACAATATAATAGATCCGCCGACAAGGGGTATTAGCCTCCTCCTCACGCATCATATCCTTTTCCCTGAGAATGGGAACCTTGTTCTCTATGACCAACTCAGAGCGTTTCTCGCCATTAGTAATGACCGCTCCGGCAATCACAATTTTTTCATGGGGACGCAAACTAATTTTTAACGCCATAAGCGATCAACCATTCTTATTCGCCCTAATCCAGGGGGAAATCATTATGAAGCCCGGTTTTTTCACGGCCAATAGTTGCATCAAAGGCACTCATTTGCTCTCTAACCTCCAAGCTTAACTTAACATAGAGAGCTTCATCACCACTATCCTGGTTAAATATTGCACTAATAGTATCATGCAAACTCATCCGACGTTCTTGAAGAAGAGCGGCGGCTCGGTCAAGGTCATCAATCAAAGGCGGAAAATCGTCATCTTTCAATTCGTCAACCGCAACCTGGGGAACCAGTAAATCAAGCCCCTCTTTGCCGGCATCAACCTGAAAACCACTAAGTTCAGCCGGCAACATTTCATCACCCGCCGACCCGCCGAGAATCTGGGCCGCTAAATCACTTTCCGGTGGGATAGTCAGCTTATCTATCTGCATACGCAACGATCTATAACTATTGAGTAACGCAGCCCGCTCTTCACTACCATGTGGATATGGCGGAAACATCTTGGTCATCTCGATCAAATCACGTTTCGCCTCATTCACTTTTTCATCAATCTCCCCCATGGCCCTATCGACAACCCCGACACTGTAAGAGAGATTTATATTCTGTTGCCGCTCAACCGTTGAAACTCTACCAACCAGCCCCCGGTCACGAACAACTCCCGGCTCCGAACTATTAACAGACAAGCTATCAGGGCTTTTTGCCAAACCATAAATATCTTCCGTTTTCCCCTGAACCGGAGCTCTGGCCAAGGTGGTCGGCGACAAGCGCCGCTGCCCCTCCTGACCCCCTCCAACACTCAGAGCAATCTGATTACTGATCATAACAACCTCCATCTGGCATGCGACTGTAAGCAAAGGGAAGATACTTCCCTTTGCTTACATCTCTGTCAGCTAAATATTTTCTATTTAGTCTTTAAAAGAGTCGCAGTACCGACTGCGCCGCTTGAGACGCCATGCTTAAAGATGAGGTTCCCAGACCCTGACGAGTCTGCAACATCAACATGTTCGCCCCCTCCTCATTCATGTCGGCAAGCGTCAGATTATCGGCCCCGTCATTGAGGGTATTGATCATGTTGGAAGTGAAATCCTGCCTGATAGTAATTGTCGAAAGGTTGTCAGCCAAGGTTTTGGCTTCGGAACGTAAGGTTGTCCGAGCCGCATCCAGTTCGGCAATAGAGGTATTAATTGCTGAAGCATCTACCGCCCCACTGCCATCACTCCATGCATCAGAACCCAGCTGAGCGATACTGAGACCACCGGATGCTGTAGTACCATCAAAACCCGATAAAGTGACCTGGGAATTGCCATCCTCATCAAAGGAAACGACTAGCTCTTCACTGGTTCCGCCTAAAAGATTCACTCCCTTGTATCCAGAGTCGCCGGCAAGTTCATCAATTTGAGTGCGAAGATCATTAAATTGGGCTTCAAGATCATCAAACTCAGTTTCGGTTTCGGCTGAAAGAGCTGACTGAGCCAAAGATTTTGCTGATGCTACCAGATCGGTAATCGCTTCGATACCATTGTTACCGGCTTTAGCCAGCTGGATCGCTTCACCCATCTCATCCTTACGACCAGCGAGATCTGTTGCCCGCTGACGATGGCCTTCGGCGGCGAAGTAGTTGATCGGATCGTCGAGAGCTGTCTGGACCTTGTAACCGGAACTCAGACGACCGGCGGTGCGATCCATCAAGGTTGCCGTATTCTGCATGCTGTAGAGATTCTGCCGCATTCCCGCGGTTAATGAGATATCTGCCATTTTGTTTCTCCTTTTCTAGGTTTTTTACCTCGGCAATTCTTGCCCAGGTCAAATCGGTTAATTTAAAAAATTGATTATTACTTCACCCGCTTGCTCGCTCTTCTTTTAAACCTCCCTCCTTTTTTTAAAAAATTATTTATGAATCATTTCAAAGAACTGTTTACT
>JANTGZ010000156.1 GCA_024762675.1 Thermodesulfobacteriota bacterium
GTCCAGGTTTTTAAGACTTTCGCCAATTGCAATCAGCTGCATACATATAGAATCAAACTTTTCCATCCCGTCGGATGTATTGGTAAAATCGTCAACGCTTTGAACAGGTTCAAAGCGCGCCCTTATTGTTTTGGCGCTTTGCAGAACCTGTTCAAGAATATGACATGCGAGATCTTCGTTATACATAAACAGCGTCCCTGTCGATGCATTTTTTTAGAAAAAAGTTCATATTTGGTCGATAACTCACGATATCAACAGGTAGATGTAAGGCCTCTTCAAGATCCTGTTTGATTCCTATAATGTTGAATAGGTCCTGTTTGGCCAGCTGTACTACCACATCAACATCACTCTCCTGACGGGCCTCATCTCTGGAATAAGAACCGAAAACACCCAGCCCTTCGATACCATATTCTTGTTGATGAATAGCTTTAAACTTTTTCAATTCCGCTAAGAGTTGTGTTTTCTTCATGTGTCACATCCTTTTTTAAACACTTTTCGGAACATACTTGTTACAAAGTTACTGGTGGGCACCTTGTAAAATAGAGTACCAATGTTAGCATGCCAGGGAGATGAATACAAGTTCATTTACTCTCTTTTTGCCGGAGCCGGTTATTTGCCTGGCCGGTTGGTCAGGTAGACCCCGGAACTTACCAGCAGGGCTCCGGTCAGTAGTGACAGGGTGACTGGTTCATTTAGAAAAAAGAAGGCGAGAATAATGGCGCTGATTGGAACAAAGTTGATGAAAAGCCCGGCCCGGGTGGCTCCGATATTACGGATTGCTTCATAATACCAGACGAAGCCGACAACGGTTCCAAAAAATCCGAGATAGAAAAGAGCTGCCCAGTCAAGGACTGAAAAAGAGAAAATGTTCTTAAATAAACCTTCGGAAAAAGCCGGAATCAGGAGTAACAGGGTGCCGACCAAGGTCGACCAGGTGACTGCGACCATAGGTGAAAGTTCTTTCATTACAACTTTACCAATGACTGAATAGCTGGCCCAGCTTAAGACGCAGACTAAAATATAAAACTCTCCCAGACCCAGGCCACCACTGAAAACTCTGCTGAAATCCCCCCTTGAAATAACCACTATTGCGCCGCTGACTGAAATCAGAACGCCGAATATTTTCAAAATCGTCAAACGCTCTTTAAAAAAACAGGCTGAGAGAAGGCATATGCAGATAGGGTTAAGGGCTATAATCAGCGCCGCTCGGCCGGCATCGATAAGCTTAAGACCTTTAAAAAAGAAGATATTGTATAGAAAAACCCCAGAGAACCCTAAGAGAATAATTAAAGCAAACTGTTTAAGGTTGATACGGGGGATCTTTTTTTCGATTCTTACGGTTATGAAAAAGAGAATTGTAAAAGCCATAGCAAAACGTAAGAAGGCAGCCGACCCCGGACCGACATCGCGGACCACGACTTTTCCCGCGATAAACGTACCACCCCAGAAAAAGGCGGTCAGGATGAGTTTTATGTATGATGATGTAATGGAAGCAGGGGAGTTATGCATTAATGAAGGATCTGACTGAGGAATAATTTTGTGCGTTCATGTTCGGGGTGGTCAAAAAATTGATCCGGAGTATTGCTTTCAACAATCATCCCTTCGTCCATAAACAGTACCCGGTGCGCTACACTTTTGGCAAACCCCATCTCATGGGTGACCACGATCATAGTCATTCCTTCATGGGCCAGGTTGATCATCACATCCAGAACTTCCTTGACCATCTCCGGATCGAGGGCTGATGTCGGTTCGTCAAAGAGCATCACTTTGGGTTTCATACAGAGACTTCTGGCGATAGCCACCCGTTGTTGCTGGCCGCCGGAGAGTTGTCCGGGGAACTTTTTTGCCTGTTCTGCAATCTGGACTTTTTCGAGATAGTTCATGGCCAGCTCTTCAGCATCTTTGCGCGGAACTTTTTTGACCCAGATGGGGCCCACCGTCAGGTTGTCGAGGATTGTCAGGTGGGGGAAGAGATTAAAGTGCTGAAAGACCATTCCCACCTCTTCCCTGATCTTCTCAATATGTTTCAGGTTGTTGCTGAGTTCAGTGCCATCTACAATAATTTGCCCGCGCTGGTGCTCTTCGAGCCGATTTATACAGCGTATCACTGTCGATTTACCTGAGCCGGAAGGTCCACAAATCACGATGCGCTCCTGAGTTTTCACCTCAAGATTTATATCCTTCAAGACATGAAAGTCACCAAACCATTTGTGCAGGCCGATAATTTTGATGATCGCGTCATCGGTTTTATTTTTGCCTTGGCTGGGGTCGTTGTTCTCTGTTTTTTTGTTATTAGTCATAATTTTTCCTGCATTTGCTGGTGCTATCTTCCGGTATCTAAATCCTCTTCCAGACGTCTGCTCCAGGTTGACATGAAGTAGCAGCAGATAAAATAGATCACCGCCACAAACAGATATGCTTCAGTGGAAAAACCCATCCACTGAGGGTTTGAGAGGGTAGACTGAGTGGTTTTTAAGAGGTCGTAAAGGGCTATAATCACCACTAGTGAAGTATCTTTAAATGCTGAGATAAGAATGCTGACGGTTGGTGGGATCACTATCTTTAAGGCCTGGGGCAGGATGATCAAGCGCATGGTTTGTGAATAATTGAGGCCTAAGGAGTCGGCGGCTTCGTATTGGCCCTTGGGCATGGCCTGCAGTCCACCCCGAACCACTTCGGCGACATAGGCGGCGGTAAACATGATAATAGCGATCTGGGCCCGTAAGATTTTATTGAAGGTGACCCCTTCCGGCAGAAATAGCGGAAAAATAATTGCCGACATAAAAAGCAGGCTGATTAAGGGAACGCCGCGGATCATCTCGATATAGACGATAGTCAAACTTTTAATGACTGGCAGTCTAGATTGTCGTCCCAGAGCCAGGATGACACCCAGAGGGTAGGCTGCCGTGAGACCGAAAACGGAGAGCATCAGGGTCAGGGGCAGGCCGCCCCATTGAGCGCTGTCAACAGCGGCGAGACCAAAAATACCGCCAGTCATTAGCAATCCCATAGCCATCATTCCTGCAAACCAGGCAAAGAGCAGATTTTTTGACCACCAGTTGCGGTTTCGAGAGACTATTAATAAAGTAAAAAGGATAATCATGGCAGTTAATGGTCGCCACTGCTCTGGAGGGGGGTAAAAGCCAAAGATAATAAAGCGGATATTGGCATGTATGATGGACCAGCAGGCGCCACCCGATTTGTGACATTCAGCGCTGCTTGAAGTCCAGTTACTCTTGATCAGGGACCAGTCGATAAAGGGCGGAATGACCTGCCAGAGAACATATATGACCACCAGGGTGATCAGAGAGTTATACCAGGTGTTAAATAAGTTGGATCTGATCCAGCCTATGGCGCCGATACTGGTGACCGGTGGTTTGAGATCGGTATGATCTTGTGAAGGTATAGTGATCGCCATTTTTCTACCTCTCCACCAGACGGGATTTCTTGTTGTACCAGTTCATGAATACGGAAGTGGTAAGGCTTATAAAAAGATAGACGGCCATAATCATGGCGATACCTTCGATGGCCTGTCCGGTCTGATTGATAGTGGTGTTGGCAACCGCGACAAAGTCTGGAAAACCGATGGCTACAGCCAGGGAACTGTTTTTAGTCAGATTCAATAGCTGGCTGGTCAAGGGTGGAATGATTACTCTTAAGGCCTGGGGCAGAATGACAAGATTGAGAATTTGTCCTGGTTTGAGCCCGACAGACATAGCGGCTTCTGTTTGGCCATGACTTACCGACTGAATGCCGGCTCGAACTATCTCTGCGACAAAAGCGGCGGTATAAAGTACTAAACCTAATAGCAAGGCCGTGAATTCGGGCGAGATATTTAATCCCCCGGTAAAATTAAAGCCTCTCAATATGGGTGTGTTCATAGCCGTTGGAGCGCCGGCAAAGGCCCAGGTAAACAATGGGAGTGCAAATATCAGGAGTAGGGAAGTTCTGAACAGGGGAAAAAGTTTACCGGTCTCTTCCTGGCGTTTTCTGGCCCAGCGCCGCAGGAAAAAGATTCCGGCACAAGCAACCAGAAAAGCGATCATCATATAGGTGTGGGCTGGATGAGATTGAGGGACTGCAAAAACCAACCCCCGGTTGCTTAAGAATACTCCGCTAAAAGGGTTTAAAGCCTGGCGCGGAGCCGGAAAAAACTGGTAGAAGATTGAGTACCAGAAAAAAAGCTGCAAGAGAACCGGAATATCCTGGAGAACCTCGATATAGATTGCAGACAGCTTTGCCAGCAGCCAGTTACTGGAGAGGCGGGCGATACCGATGATGGTTCCCAGCAAAACAGTTAGAACAATACCGACAAGAGAGACTTTAAGGGTGTTTAACATCCCGACAAAGAGCGCTTTGATGTAGGAGTCTGCTGCCGAATAGTTTATCAGCGACTCGCCGATTTCAAACGATGCTTCTTTGTCGAGAAAGCCGAAACCGGTGGCGATATTTTGACGTTCAAGGTTTGCCAGGGTATTGGAGAAGAGGTAATAGCCCAATAGCAGGACTGCCCCCAAGGCAAAAACTTGATAGATTATGGCCCTTTTCTCAGGGTCGTGCCGGAAAGAGCTCTTGCCGGTGGGTGCTGTTTTTTCCGGATTCATAGATAGCAAATTCAATTTGTGAGTTATGTTTACAAACTCAACAACTTAAAGTATCCCGCCAAGACGCAAAGGCGCCAAGAAAACCGAGAGGTATCGATTCTGGTTGGCATCCTTTGCGTCTTGACGTCTTTGCGGGAAACATCTTCTTACGAATTAACAAATAATTCGTAATTCTACTTGAACGGTGGTGAATACATCAAGCCGCCATCGGTCCACAGGGAGTTTAAGCCCCGTTCAATACCCAGAGGGGTTTTAACGCCGACGTTACGTTCAAAAACTTCACCATAATTACCAACCTGTTTGATGACATTGTAGGCGAACTTTTCGTCCAGTCCCAAAGATTTTCCATTCCCCTCGGTGACACCTAGAAAACGTTGGATTTTCGGGTTTTTGCTTTTCAGCATCTCATCAACATTTTTGGAAGTGATCTCAAGCTCTTCAGCATTAATCATGGCCAAAACCGCAAAATCAACCACATCACGCCACTGGTCATCGCCATGGCGAACCGCCGGAGCCAGGGGTTCCTTGGAGATGATGTCGGGAAGGATGACGTATTCATCAGGGTTGGGGGCTACTGCCCGGGCTCCCGCCAGTTGGGATGCATCTGAAGTCAGACAGTCACAGCGACCGGCAAAAAAAGCTTTTGCGAGCTCAGCGGTCTGCTCGATGACCACCGGTTTCCATTTCAGGCCATGGGAACGGAAAAAATCGGCCGCATTCTGTTCGGTCGTGGTTCCCGGCAGAACACAGATGGTGGCACCATCCAGCTCTTTGGCGCTCTTGATGCCCAATTTTTTCGAAACCATAAAACCTTGACCATCATAATAGTTGACGGTTGCAAAATTAAGCCCCATAGCCGTGTCCCGGCTTAACGTCCTGGTTGCATTCCGGCACAATACATCAATTTCACCAGACTGAAGGGCCGTGAAACGTTGAACTGCGGTCAGGGGGATAAACTTTACTTTGTTGGCATCGCCGAAAACCGCCGCAGCGATCGCCCGCCCCGTATCAACATCCAGACCCTTCCATGCACCTTTTTCGTCAGGCTGGCCAAAACCAAAGAGGCTACCGTTGACCCCAACTGTAACAAAACCTTTTTTTAATACAGAGTCCAGGGTTTCACCGGCCCAAAGTACACTTGGCAGGGTGAGCATGAGGATGATGATTGTCACAATCGAAATTTTGCCCAGTTTCTTCATTTTTCCCTCCTTTTTAAGGTTTATTGTTTTTAATTAAACTTATCTCTTGCTACCATAAAATCTGTCGTTAGTGCAAGGTCTACTGACTAATTTTTTAAAATTTCGTTTTAATCAATTTTTTACGACGCTATTATCTTTTGATGGTCTCGTAAAAAGTCCCAAAACCGTCA
>JANTGZ010000157.1 GCA_024762675.1 Thermodesulfobacteriota bacterium
ATTCAGCAGGCCTGAAACCCGTTCGATAACAGCTGGTAATGGTCACGAAACGGCACCTGATAAATAGAGCCATACACCCGATCAAGGCTTATTGTCAATCGCTTTTTAATATTTGAAAATTGAGAAAAAAACTAAATTGGACCAGACTTTTTTGAAGATGTTATCAAAGTATTATTGTCTTAGTCGGGCCGCTGTTCCAGATTAGTGTCAGGGTGTAGGCAACCATTATGACCCCGATGAAGAATTCAAAAAAGAGGCTGAAAATAGCTCCGATAACCGCTCCGAACCCGGCCTTTAAACTCTCCTTCTGGCTCTTTACGGCAAAACCCAATTCGCAGATAAAGGCTCCGGCAAAGGCTCCCAATAATGAACCTCCTGGAGCCGGGATGAAAAACAGGCCTAAGAAAAAGCCGACAAAGGCACCGATAATGCCGTATTTTCCGGCCCCCATTACTTTGGCACCGAAACTGGTGATGAAAAACTGACCGATTGAACCAACCAGCATCAGGCCTAAGAGTACCATAACCGCTGAACCGGTGATGACCTGGAAATTGGTGAGCAGGGCATAAGCCAGAGCCCCGACAAAGATTAAGCCGCTACCGGGCATCACCGGCATCAGGGTGCCGATCAAGCCGATCATACAGAGGGCAATCAGGATTGCGGTTTCCATTATGTTATATTCGCTAATGGTTAGTGAACGCTGAAAAAACGATAACTGACCACTGTCGCTGGATTAAGAGTTAGATTGGTTTATTTAGTTTTTTTGGTTCATAAACACAGTAGGGTTCTTCAGCCATGTAATTTCCGGTTGCCTCAAAAGCCCTAGCCCGGCAACCGCCGCAGACTCTTTTGTATCCACAGATACCACATTTTCCTTCGAGTGAGTCATAGTCTCTAAGCCGATTGAAAACCTGGGAGTCTTCCCAGATTTTCTGGAAGTTGGTTTCGAGAATGTTGCCGGCATTGGCTTCGAGATAACCGCAGGGTTGGACGTCACCGGTATGGGAGACGAAGCAGAAACCGATACCTCCCAGGCAACCCCTGGTGACCGCATCAAGGCCGTGGGTTTTAAAGGTTACTTTCTTGCCTTCAGCCTTGCTGCGCTGACGTAAAATACGCAGATAATGAGGGGCGCAGGTCGCTTTGAGTTGGAGCGGAACCTTGTCCCGCTGGTCGTAAAACCAGTTTAAGGTTTTCTCATACTCTTCTGCCGGAATCTCCTGCTCTTCAAGCTCTTTACCGCGACCGGTGGGGACCAGCAGGAAGATGTGGTGAGCGACAGCTCCCAGTTTGACCGTAAGATCGAGGATCGCTGGAATTTCTGTAAGGTTGAGTTTGGTAATGGTCGTGTTGACTTGGAATTCAAGACCGTTATCGCGGGCATAGTCTAAAGCTCTCAGAGAGTTGGCGAATGAGCCTTTGACCTGGCGGAAATTATCATGGGTTTCGGCATTAGCTCCATCCAGGCTGACACTTATTCGCTGGATACCGCTGTCGATCATGCGTTTGATACTGTCCTGGTCGACTAAGGTTCCGTTGGTTGCCATGACCATACGCAAGCCCAGCTTGGTTCCGTAAGAGGCTAGTTCATAGATATCGTCCCGAAGCATCGGTTCGCCGCCGGTCAGGATGATGACCGGTTTACTGAATGAGGCAACGTTATCCAGGAAAGCTAATGCTTTAGCTGTGTTCAGTTCACCCGGGTAGGGCCCTTTTTCAGCTGCGGCCCGACAGTGGATGCAGGAGAGGTTACAACTTCTGGTAGTTTCCCAGGCGATCATTCGTAATTCCGGGATCTCTTTTTCAGCGGGATGTTTGGGAACTGTTTTTTCGGTTTTTGGGTGCATGCTAAATTACCTTGAAATTTGCAGTCATACCAGGTTGTTCGGTTGACATGGTTAGTAGTTTCCATTATTGGTTAAGCGTGGCTGCCAGCATAAACTATGGCAGTAGCTTTTGGCAAGAAAAATGTAGTTTTTATAGTTTTGTGACGATAATTTTACCTCTTCTTAACTTTGTATTACCCTTTATATCAAGGGTCGATTCATTTATGTCTCAAGCAAATCCTCTCTTGCTTTCGGAATGGCGGGCCATGATCTTGGCGGCCGGCTTTGGCACCCGTTTAAAGCCTCTTACCGACCGGATACCGAAACCCCTGGTTCCCGTTGCCGGGATACCGTTGCTGGAGCTCTCTCTTAAGCGTTTTAGAGAAATTAAACCACGGATTCTGGTGGTTAACGGGCATCACCTCTCCGGACAATTGGAGACCTTTTTACGGCAAACATCATATGGCTTTCAGAGGGTCGAGTATCTTTATGAGCCACTGATATTGGATACTGGGGGGGCTGTTCGCAACGCTTCACGCTATCTGCGGGGCCCTTTTTTTGTTACGACAAATGCTGATGTCATCAGTGATATCCCTCTGAGGGAGGCAGTTGCTCAACATCTTAAGCGTCGAGCCCTGGTGACTATGTTGCTCCATGATCGGGCCCGCTATAATCAGGTTGAATTCGATCAAGAAGGGCGAATCATGGCTTTTGGCCGCTCTCAGGCAGCCTCAGGAAATCGGATTTTGGCCTATACCGGCATCCAGATATGTTCTCCTTTACTGCTTGATCTGATGGAACGTGAACCGCGCCGTCCTTTTTCCCTGATAACTTTTTATCGCCGTCTTCTGGCGGCCGGTAGGCTTGATCTCTTAGGCCATGTTGTGGATACTAAAGACAACTACTATTGGCGGGATGTCGGAACTCCTGAAGATCTTATTGAAATTGAACATGATTTAAGCAATGACACAGGCCTTGCTGTCAGATTGGGAATTATTTAGTTTTGTACATTATCTATAATTTTGCGCTTTGTGTTTTACTGCTGCTGTTCTGGCCGGTTCTCTTATGGTATATGCGTCGGTGGCAAGGGAGTCTAGAGGGTTTAAGTGAGCGTTTGGGGCGTGGCTGGCCGCAGCGGCAATCTAAGACCGGAAGAGAATTCCGAAGCGTCTGGTTCCATGGGGCATCGGTTGGTGAAGTGCAGATGTTGTTGCCGCTGATTCGGGCTTGGCAGAAACGGTATCCGGAAGCCGGGCTATTACTGACGACGATGACCTTAACCGGCCGCCAAACTGCAAGAAGGCTTTTCCCTGAAGCCACAGTAGTGTTGTTGCCGCTAGATTTGCCGGTTTTGTGGACTCTCTTTTTTCGTCATTTCCGGCCCTCCTGCCTGATTATCGCCGAGACCGAGCTTTGGCCCAACCTGCTTCGTTTTGTCAGTCGTCAAGGGTTGCCTTTGGCTTTAGTAAATGCCCGACTTTCCCGGAGAAGTTTTATCCATTATCGTTTTTTTCGATTTTTTACCTGGCCCATGTTTGCAACCCCTAGCGTTGTTGTGGTTCAAGATCAGCTCTCAGGAGAACGTTTTGCAGAACTCGGCACACCTCCTGAACGGATTGTTTTAAGCGGTAATATGAAATTCGACCTGCTTCCCTCAGAAAATATTAAAGAACAAACCCTCTACCAGGATCTCTTTGCTGCTGAAATCCCGGTAGTTGTGGCCGGGTCTACGCATCCCGGGGAGGAGCAGATGATTCTTAACGCCTGGGAGAGGAGTGCTTTAAGATCTTCTGAAATTTTTAAGCCCGCCTGCCTGGTGTTGGCGCCTCGTCATCCACAGCGTTTTGCCGAGGTAGCCGATTTTCTAACCTCTAGAGGGGTCAATTTTTTGCGTTTTTCATCCTCTAAAGGAAAATCTTCATCTGCCTCTCTAGCGAAAATACCGTCGGTTTTGTTGCTCGATACCCTTGGCGATCTGATCCACTTTTATCGTCTGGCCCGTTTTGCGATTATTGGCGGTACCCTGGTTCCCGGGATCGGCGGCCATAATCCTCTGGAGGCAGCGGTTTTTGCCAAAGCGGTAATCCATGGCCCTTATACCGTTAATTTTAAGGATGGTTTTGGCTATCTTGATGATCAGGGCGGGGGGTTGTTGGTCTCCGGTCAGGAGGAGCTTGGTGATCTTCTTAATCGATGTTTACAGTTACCTTGTTATGTTAAAGATGAAGGTCTAAAGGCGGCTGCTACCGTGCATCGGCATCGTGGGGCGGTGAGCCGAACTATGGCTTTTTTGGAACAAGCTTTCGAGGGGTCACGGTAAGATAAAGTTTGACTTTTTCACCCTCATTTAGTTACAATCAAATGCTGTGATTTTTACGAAGTTATCCCGGCCATTTTTCAAATATGTGGCCGGGATGAAAATTATATTGAAAGGAAAACGGTTATGGCTAAATTAAATAATGGGATGACCTATAAGGAAGCAGGGGTCGATATCGAAGCTGGTAACCGCCTGGTTAAAAATATCGCCCCTTTGGTAAAAGAGACTTTTCGCCCTGAGGTGCTGGCCGATATCGGTGGTTTCGGGGCGCTTTTTTCCTTGCATACGGAAAAATATCGTGATCCCGTGCTGGTTTCCTCCACCGATGGGGTTGGGACCAAGCTGAAACTCGCTTTTTTAGCCGATAAACATGATACGATTGGTATCGATTTGGTGGCTATGGTGGTTAACGATATTGTAGTTCAAGGTGCCGAGCCCCTCTTCTTTCTCGATTATTTGGCAACCAGTCGACTTGATGTTGAACGTGCTACCGAGATAATTGCCGGGATTGCCAGGGGTTGCAAGGAGGCCGGTTGCTCCTTGATTGGAGGTGAGAGTGCTGAAATGCCGGGTTTTTATCAGGGCTCCGATTATGAGTTGGCAGGTTTTGCGGTCGGCATTGTTGATAAATCTCAGCTAATAGATGGTTCGGAAGTCAAGGTTGGCGACCAGATTATTGGTCTGGCTTCTTCCGGGTTGCACAGTAATGGCTACTCTTTAGCAAGGCGGGTTTTGCTCGAAGAGAGTTCGTATGGTTTAGATGAGAAATTCCCGGAGTTGGAGCTGACTCTTGGTGAGGAACTTCTGCGGCCGACCCGTATCTATGTCCGAACTATTCTTAATCTGCAGCGTGATTTCCGTTTGAAGGGGGTAGCTCATATCACCGGTGGCGGTCTCCAGGAGAATATCGTCAGAGTGGTGCCCGATCGATGTCAGGTTCGGATCGATCCTCAAACCTGGCCGCGCCTGCCGATTTTTGAGCTCATTGTCCGTCAGGGCGAGGTCGCGGAAAAAGAGATGCTGACGACTTTTAACTGCGGTATCGGTATGGCTCTGATCGTTCCTGTAGAAGAGGTTGATGATATTCTCGAGCGGCTCCATGGTCTCGGAGAACAGGCATATGTGATTGGTGAAATTGGTAAACGGGAACCCGAGGATGAATCGATTATCTTTCTGAAACCTGAAAAGGCGAGGAGGATAGATGATTAAGATCGGGGTTTTAATTTCGGGCAGCGGCAGTAATTTGCAGTCGATTATTGAAGCGGTCAATAATGGAAGCATTGATGGAGAGATTGCGCTGGTTATCAGTAATGAGGATGAAGCTTATGGATTGACCCGGGCTATGAGTTACGGTATCCCGACAGAAGTTGTAAAACATGGTGATTACGGTCAACGTCAGGAGTTTGATCAAGAGCTACTTCGTGTTTTGAAGGAGAACCGGGTTGACCTGGTTGTTCTGGCGGGCTTCATGCGGGTTTTGGGAGCTGACTTTCTGGCGGCTTTCCCCGATCGGGTGATCAATATTCATCCTGCTATTCTGCCCTCTTTTCCCGGTACTCACGGACAGGGGCAGGCTTTTGACTACGGCGTCAAGCTGGCCGGTTGTACGGTCCACTTTGTTGATGAAAAGGTTGACCATGGGCCGATTATTATACAGGCTGCCGTCCCGGTATTGTCAAATGACAGCGAAGATCGACTGGCGGCTCGGATCCTTCGTTGTGAGCATAAAATTTTTCCTCGGGCGCTGTCTCTCTATTGTGCCGGACAACTCCGTGTGGAAGATCGGAAAGTGATTATTTCGGG
>JANTGZ010000158.1 GCA_024762675.1 Thermodesulfobacteriota bacterium
GATTTTGCCAACCCGATCGGAATTGCCAACCTTCTCGAAGAGTTAAAAAAGAATTTTCCACAACTCCATATCGGCTATTTTAACCGCTTTCTCGGTTAAGAGATTAAAAAGATGAAACAGATTATCAACAGCGAGAAAAAGCCGATCAAGCTCTGGCTCGATGACATTGAGCCTCAAGCCCTGGCTCAGGCTCAGAATCTGGCCAACCTGCCCTTTCTCTTTTCGCATGTAGCGGTGATGCCGGATGCTCACCTAGGTTACGGCATGCCGATCGGTGGGGTTATGGCAACTCTGGGAATGGTAATTCCCAACGCAGTCGGAGTCGATATCGGCTGCGGTATGTGCGCCGTCAAAACTTCATTAAATTCGCTGTCAACAACCGCCCTGCAAGACACCCTAAACGAAATCAGGAAAAGAGTTCCGGTCGGGTTTCGTCATCATCAACGACGCCAGGACCCAACCCTTATGCCAACCCCAACAGAAGGTTTTCGCCTTAAAGATCTGCCGGTGGTCAGTCGTGAATACCGAAACGCCCAGACCCAGCTCGGCACCCTGGGCGGCGGCAACCATTTTATTGAAATTCAGAAAGGCAGTGACGGTTTTCTCTGGTTCATGCTCCATTCCGGCAGCCGCAATTTAGGCTTTAAAGTCGCCAATCACTACAATCGCCTGGCGACCGATCTCAATCGCCGCCAGGGCTCGACAATACCAACAAAATGGCAGCTCGCCTGCCTTGATATAAACAGCGAAATGGGACGAAAATATCTAGCA
Source organism: Thermodesulfobacteriota bacterium (assembly GCA_024762675.1). Lineage (GTDB taxonomy): Bacteria > Desulfobacterota > Anaeroferrophillalia > Anaeroferrophillales > Tharpellaceae > Tharpella. Next base: position 772 of record JANTGZ010000158.1, read on the forward strand.
GAGATGACCTACTGCGTCGAATTTGCCTACGCCAACCGCCTCTTAATGATGGCCCACATCCAGGAAGCCTTAAACCTGATACTCCCTGCTGTAAACTTTGCCGAACCCATCAACATAGCCCATAACTACGCCGCCCGGGAGAAGCATTTCGGAAAAAACGTTATCGTCCATCGTAAAGGCGCGACCCGAGCCCAAAACGGCGAAGTCGGCATTGTCCCGGGCTCGCAGGGCACCCCGAGCTATATCGTTAAAGGCCTGGGTAATCCGGAAAGTTTTCTCTCCTGCGCCCACGGTGCCGGCCGCATCATGGGCCGCAAACAGGCCCAACGCCGCCTTGATCTGAAATTTGAACAGAAACGCCTCGAGGATCAGGGCATCCTTCACTCTCTGCACCGCAACAAAGATCTCGATGAGGCCGCCGGTGCCTATAAAAATATCGACCAGGTTCTCAACAATCAGAAAGATTTGGTTGAGGTTGTGGTTGAACTTAAGCCGCTGGCGGTAATCAAAGGATAAATGAGATGAAATATATCGGAGCCCATGTCAGCGCCTCAGGCGGCGTCGCCAACGCCCCACTCAGGGCCCGGGAAATCGGGGCCAAAGCCTTTGCTCTCTTCACCAAAAACCAGCGCCAGTGGCGAGCTAAAGATCTTAACGAAAAGGAGATTAGCGCATTCAAGAAAAATCTTGACGATTGCGGTTTCAAGACGGAACAGGTCCTGCCGCACGACAGCTACCTCATCAACCTGGCCCACCCCGAAACCGATAAACGACAAAAATCACTTAATGCCTTCATTGATGAATTTGAACGCTGCGAACAGCTCGGCCTGACCTTACTCAACTTCCATCCCGGCAGTACTTTGCAACAAATCAGCGACGAAGAGGGGCTGGAGCTGATCGCACAAGCGGTCAATACAGTCTTGGCGAAAACCACAACTGTGACTGCAGTGATCGAAAATACGGCTGGCCAGGGAAGTAATCTCGGTCACCGCTTCGAACATCTTAAGACTATTATTGATCAGGTTGAAGATAAATCCCGAATCGGCGTCTGCCTCGACACCTGCCACACCTTTGCCGCCGGCTACGATCTCCGTACTCCCGAAACCTATAAGCAGACCATGGGGGAGTTTGACCGCATCGTCGGTTTTTCCTACCTTAAGGGAATGCACTTAAACGACGCCAAAATCACCCTCGGCAGTCGAGTCGATCGCCATCACAGCATCGGCCGGGGCCAACTCGGCCTTGAACCCTTCAGCCTTTTGATGCAAGACTCACGCCTCGATAACATCCCTCTGATCCTGGAAACTATTGACGCTAAGCTCTGGCGCGAGGAGATCGCCCTGCTCTACACCCTGGCCAAAAAGAAAGAGTGAGATGCAAACCGGCAGCAAAACGAGAGGACGCAAGATAATTTTAAGTAAAAATTTTTTCCGGCGTAAAAATCGATGAATTCTCTTGGTGACAGCTCGATAATAATGATATATTGAAGATCACCTTTACCCGACTCCGGAAGATACTGCAAAAAATTAAACCGTTCAGGAAAAGCTAGACCATGAAAAAAGTTCCTCTCTTGGGTTTTATCGGCAACAGCAACAGTGGCAAGACTACCTTGCTGACCGCCTTGATCGCTCACCTGACGGGCACAGGCCTTAAGGTCGGCGCCGTCAAACATCATCACCGCTCTTTCACGATTGATCATCAGGGCAAGGACAGCCAGCGCTTCACGGCAGCCGGGGCCCGGAAAACAATTATCACCGGGCCTGAACAGACAGCCCTGATAGAACAAACTTCAAAACAGCTTCCGCTCGATGATTTAGCTGCGACCTACCTGCAAGATCTCGACCTGATTCTAGTGGAAGGTTTCAAAAAAAATCAAATACCCAAAATCGAAATTCAGCGACAAGCTCTTGATCTACCGCTGCTAAGCCGTGGAGATTTTAACGATCCCAACCTTATTGCGATCATCAGCGATAAGGCACAAGAGCTTGATGTTCCGCTCTTTGACCCGCATGATATTTCCACGATCAGTACTTTTATCTGCCGTCATTTCGCCCTTAATCTTCCCCCCCTGCCATGACCCGACAATCTTCAGCAAAACTCCCTTTGAGCGGTGCGGTGCTGGCCGGTGGCCGCGCCCAACGCTTTGACGGACATGACAAAACCAAACTCAGATTAGGCGGTGAAAGCCTGCTCAACCGAAGCCTTGGCATTCTCAACTCTTTCTGCGCGGAGACCTTGATCAGCAGCAATACCCTCCCACAACATCCTGAAGGGCGCATCGTCCCCGACCAAGAAAAAGGTCAGGGTCCTTTGGGAGCGATCTACAGCTGCCTGCTGGCAGCCCACAACCCCTATTTGACGATCATTGCCGGCGACATGCCTTTTATTAGAGCTCCCGCACTCACTAAACTATGGCAGGAAAAGGAGAACTTCGATGTAATTATCCCAAGAACGTCGGATGGACTGCAACCCCTGGCCGCCATCTACAAACAGAGCTGTATTCCCGCCATCGAAGCCCAATTAAAAGAGAAAAACTTTAAAATAAGAGGTTTTTTTGATGATGTCCGGGTCAAGGTTCTAATTTGCTCCAACTTTCCCGACATCTACCCGGACAACACCTTCCTGAATATCAATTCTCCAGACGACCTGCAAAGAGCCCGCGTCCTCTATCAGAAAACAAATTAAAAGTTTGAGTTTTCAACCGTTACCTGTTATTAGACGCGCCGCTAAGGTCTTAATCCGGCAGTGCCGGATTAAGACAGTTTCCAGTCGCCACTGGCGACTGAAGACTTCAAATAGATTACTTTACATTCAATAAATTCTACTTTCAACCATTCCGTATTGAATCAAACGACAGACAATAAAAGGACAACTAAAAACGTGCAACAAGTCTTCAGTGACACCAGTTTTACCCAACTCGATATCCCGGCAGAGGTTCTTGAAGGAATCGCCGCCGCCGGCTATCAATTCTGTACCCCGGTTCAATCAGAGGTTCTACCTCAAACCTTAAAAGGCGACAATATCGCCGCTCAGTCACAAACCGGCACCGGCAAAACCGCGACTTTTCTTATCACCCTGCTGACGCGCCTGGTCCGAGCCCAAGAAAACTTCAAGAAATCCCGAGCCAATGAAAACTCCTCCCGGCCCCGAGCTCTGATCCTGGCCCCGACCCGTGAACTGGCAGTCCAGATCGGACATGAAGCTGACATCTTAAGCGGAGCTTCCGGAATCCGTTTTCAAACAATTTACGGTGGCGTTGATTATGAAAAGCAGCGCCTGGCTTTGCTATACGATCAAGTTGATGTCGTAGTCGCAACCCCGGGCCGCTTGATCGACTACATGAAGCAGAAGGTTATCTTCTTAGACAACATCGAAATACTGGTCATTGACGAGGCTGACCGGATGTTTGATATGGGTTTTATCCCTGATGTCCGTTGGCTGCTCAGACGTTGCCCTCCGACCGAAAAACGCCAGTCCCTGCTCTTTTCCGCGACCCTTTCAGAAAAAGTCATGGAACTGGCCTATGAACATCTCAATATCAGTGAAGCGACCAATGTCAATCCGGAACAGATTACGGTCGATAAAATCGACCAGAGCCTCTACCATGTCGGCAAACACGAGAAGATGGCCCTGCTTTTTGGCCTTTTGAAAGAGCAGAAACCTGAACGCAGCCTGATTTTTACCAACACCAAAAGAATGGCCGAAATTCTTGAAGAGTACCTTAAGGCCAATGGTTTTGCGGCTGCCTGTTTAACTGGTGATGTCCCGCAAAAGAAAAGACTGGCCACCCTCGAACGCTTTAAAAAGAAAAAACTTAATATCTTGATCGCCACCGATGTCGCCTCCCGTGGCCTGCATATTGAGGCGGTCACCCATGTCTTCAACTATGACCTCCCCCAAGATGCCGAAGACTATGTCCATCGTATCGGCCGTACAGCCCGAATCGGGGCTACCGGTATTGCCATTGCCCTGGCCGGCGAAGAGGATGCCTTCTACCTCGAAGCGATCGAAAAACTGGCCGGTAAAATTCCGGTTATCTGGGCTGAAGATGAAGACTTTGAGCGTGACTTCAAACGTCCCCAACGACGCCCCAAAAGCTCCACGAGCAGTCGTTCACGGACACCCGAGCGAGGAAAACCAGGCGCTACCAGAGGACGAGGCGGCAGCTCAAGTTCATCAAGAAGAAAACCGTCGCGACCGACAGAATTAAAACATGAGCCCAAGAAGCACCGGCCCAGTTCTGATGAGCGCCCTGATCAAGAGAGAAAAAAATCGTCCCGCAGCAGTAGCAGTTCGACAACTGGAGACAAAAGGGAAGATCAGAAGTCAACGAAAAAACGTTCACGCCGGCGCCCGCCTCGAAAACAAACCGGTGGGGAGCAAAACAATAAAAACACAGGCGCAAAGAGTACGGATAAAAAGCAAGCACCTGTAAAAAAGGCGGCGGCAATTGACCGAAAAATTGAAAGACCTGCATCCGAGACTCCAGCAAAAGTTCAGGGCCAGGATAAACAAAAGGTAAAGAAGAAGGGAATTTTAGGGAAAATCGTCGGCCTCTTTCAGGGCAACAATAAATAAACTTATGACCTCCAGCAAAAACCCCATCTACCGCGTCCACTTTCAGACCGAAGATCGCAACTACTCACTTTTGGCCCGCTCGGTAAAAGAGTCTGAGTTCTTTGGTTTTATTGAAATCTCGGAAATCATCTTTGAAGATGTCAACCGCCTGATCATCTCACCGGAAGACGAGGCCCTGCGCAAGGAGTTTGCTAAAGCAGAAAGCATCTCCATCCCCCATCAATACATGCGCCGCATCGACCGGCTCTCTGACGACGACGATATCGGGGTCTCATATCTAAAAATCGCTGAGCGCCCAAATAAAACCAAGTAACCTTAAAAACAAAGGAGTAAAAAATCATGCATGAACATCATGACCACGGCCCCTGTGGAAACGACGGCCACTGCCACGACTGCAACAACCATCAGGAAAAGATGAGTTTTGATGAAAAACTGACCATGCTTCTAAATCACTGGATTGACCACAACGA
>JANTGZ010000159.1 GCA_024762675.1 Thermodesulfobacteriota bacterium
GCAGTTTCGCGATAACCCTGAGCACCCGCATGATCGCCATTCTCGTCGCTTTCTTCGGTATCATCAGCGCTCTGCTCGCCATCTACCTCGAAAACGAACGAGAATACGGCATCTTGAGGGCTCTCGGCTTAAGCCGCCGTGAGGTTTTTACGATCGCCCTCGGCCACTCTCTGACCCTGGGCCTGCTCGCGGTTATCGGGGCCGGGCTAAGCGGGCCCCTACTGGCCTGGATTCTGGTCAAAGTCATCAACCTTAAATCATTCGGCTGGAGTATCGATTTTTCCTTTGACCTGATGCTCTTTCCGGCGACCATGGCAATTACCATCTTAGCTTCTCTGGCCGCCGGCCTCTATCCGGCCTGGCGGATTTCGGCAACCCAGCCCTCTTTTCAGATGCGGGAACGTTAGAAAATGCAGTTTCAGAAACTCAGCAAAATAGTCATCACCACCCTGACCGGACTGGCTCTGCTAATGGGCCTGAGTCTGGCCAGCCCGCTTCTGGCCTGGGAAAAGGCCCTGACCCCCTACCCCTTCAGTTTTCCTGCTGATCACGGCAGCCACCCCCGGTACCAGACTGAGTGGTGGTATCTTACCGGCCGCCTGACGACCCCGGAAAAGCGCCATTTCGGTTATCAGTTTACAATCTTTCGCCAGGGTCTGGTCGAAAACCCCGATCCGACATCAGCCTCAGCCTGGCAGGTGCGGGATCTCTATATTCTGCACACAGCCCTCAGCGATCTTGAAAACCGCAAGTTTTATCATCACCAGGATATCAGCCGGGCCGGGCCGGGACTTGCCGGAGCCCGGGAAAAGGGTATGGATACCTGGCTTAAAGGCAGCCGCATTGTCTGGAATGAAAATCGACAAATACTAGAACTTAAAGTTTTAAGCCCCGACTACCAGCTCACCCTAGACCTTAAACCAGAGTATCCCCCGATCTTAAACGGCGAACGGGGTTTAAGTGCCAAAGGCCCACTTCCGGGTCAGGCCTCACAATACTACTCCTGGCCCCGACTGCAAGGTCAGGGAGAACTTAAACTAGGTAAAGAAAAATTACCGATCATAAGTTTGAGCTGGCTCGACCGGGAATTTGCCACCAATCAGCTCGGCCCCGAACAGGCAGGCTGGGATTGGTTCGCCCTCCATTTTGACGACGGTCAGGCCCTGATGCTCTATCGCATGCGTCTCAAAAACGGAGGCCAGGATGAGACCTCCAGCGGTACCTGGATATTTGCCGACGGCAGTTCTCGTCATCTCAAAGTTACAGAGTTCAGCATGGTACCGCAAAAGACCTGGCGCAGCCCGAAAAGCGGAGCACAATACCCGCTCAACTGGCAGATCACCCTGCAACAACCTCAGGTCATGAACCTTGAGGTCTCGGCCCTGCTCGAAAACCAGGAGATGGCAACCGGAGCGACAACCCAGACCAACTACTGGGAAGGGGCCGTAAAAGTCGAAGGAGTAAGCATCGGAGAGAACCCGATCAACGGCCACGGCTACCTCGAGATGACCGGTTACGACGAGGCTCTGAACGCTCTGAAAAAAATAAACCGACAAAGATAACTATCCAACCAATTTTTGTAATTGAGGGGGTTCAGGTGGACGCTTGAAGTTACAAACAAAAAAGAGTGGAGAGAAGATGCTGACAAAAATTATCGATCAACTGATCTGCCCCGCCTGTCTGCCACAGGAGCACCAATTGACCGTGAAAATCGATCAGGAAAAAGATGATGACATTATCGACGGAAAGCTTTGCTGCCCGCACTGCGGAGAGAGTTACAGAATCACTCAGGGAATTGCCTGCCTGAGCCCAAAATTGCGGCCGGAAAGCTTGGAAAATCAGCGCTATGAAACTGAAAAGCTGCTCTCTTCCTATCTCTGGAGCCACTTTGCTGATCTTATGGGTGACCCCGAAGCCTCGACGGCCTACGCGGAGTGGTCACAGCTGATCGCTTCGAACTCCGGCTGGGGCCTCGATATCGGGGCGGCGGTGGGCCGTTTCTCCTTTGAGATGAAGAAAAAGTGCGACCTGGTCATCGGTATCGACACCTCTTTTTCATTTATTCAGGCGGCCCGCAACCTCCTGAAAAAAGGCCACACCCAGCTCACACTACCGCAAGAAGGACAGCTCAGTCGCACCACCTCTCTGCAGTTGCCACCCGAACTGCCGCGCCAGGATATCGAATTTATAATCGGCGACGCCCAGGCTCTGCCTTTTAAAAGCCATACTTTTGCGACGCTATCCTCCCTCAACCTGGTTGACAAACTGCCCCAGCCCTTGATACATCTTAAGGAAAGCAACCGGGTGGCCAGCAAAGAAAAAGCTGAATTTCTACTCTCCGACCCCTTCTCCTGGGCGGAGGCCACAACCCCCCCGGAAAACTGGCTTGGGGGCACTGAAAGTGGTCCTTTTGCCGGCTCCGGCCTCGACAATATTACCAAAATCATGAGTAATGGAAACTTCACCCCGGCCTGGAAAGTAACCGACGATGGTGCCGTCTGGTGGAAGATTCGCACCCATCGCAATCACTTCGAACTGATTCGCAGCTGCTATCTCAAGGCCCGGCGCTAGCACCATAAAAAGGTAAAAACCGCTATGTTACAATCACAAAACACCGTCTGCCGTCTCTGTTCGGCCTGCTGCCCGGTAAAGGTTGAAAGCAAAAATGGCCGCCTCCTCCGGGCGACCCGGAAAAGCGTGTACCCGGAACTGGCTCGCCCCTGCCCGAAACTTACGGCCGCAGCTGAGATCATCTATGCGCCTGAGCGACTGCAGCTGCCACTAATAAGAAAAAACCGAAAGAGCGCAAGTTTTTCTCCGATCTCCTGGGAGCAGGCATATGATTTTGCCGCCACCCAGATGCTCCAGTTAAAAGAGGAGTCGGGGGCGCAAAGCGTTGCCTGGCTGCGCGGCATGGCCGCTGACTGGGGTGTGCCCTGGGATTACGCCAACCGCCTGATGCACGCCTTCGGCTCCCCCAACACCATCGGCAACGGTTCGGTTTGTCATGTCGCCCGGGAGATGGCCAACATCTATACCTGCGGCGCCATGCCGGCTGCCAATCCGCAAAAATCCGAATGTATTCTAGTTTGGGGCAAAAATGATCTCGACACAGCTCCGGGAGCCGGCGAAGCGATCCTGGCCGCACTGGCAAGAGGGGCTAAACTGATCGTCGTTGATCCGGTCCGCACCGAACTTGCCGAAAGGGCCGATGTCTGGCTGCCAATCAGGCCCGCCCACGACGCCCTTCTGGCGATGGCCCTGATTCATGAGATTATCAGCAAAAAGCTCTATGACCAGAAGTTTATCGAAACTTACGGACTCGGTTTTAAAGAGCTAAAAAAAACCGCCGCCAACTTCAGCGCGTCCCAAATTGCGGCCGAGTGCTGGCTCAAACCGGCCGAGATTGAAGCTGCAGCCCGACTCTACGCCACGACCAAACCGGCCTGCCTGATTGAGGGTAACGGTCTTGATATGCAACTGGAAACCTTTCAGGCAACCCGGGCCGTCAGTATGCTGCGGGCTCTGACCGGTAATCTCGACCGTCCCGGCGGTGACCTCATCCCCCACCCCCTGAAACTACGCAACCTGCAACTGCGCGAGCGTCTTCCACAAAACGTTCGCGCAATAACCGCAGCCTACCCTCTCTTTGATAATTTTCATGAAACCTGGGGACGCCACGCCCAGTCTGCCCTGATCGATTCTATTCTCGAAGAAAAACCCTATCCGGTCAGGGGGCTGATTGTCCAATCCGGCAATCCGGCCGTCACCATGACCGACAGCGGGCGCGTCCGAAAAGCTTTAAAAAAACTCGACTTTCTCATGGTTATAGATCTTTTCCAGACTAAAACCTGTGACTTTGCCGATCTCATTCTGCCGGCGGCCAGCTGTTTTGAGGAGACCCAACTTAACCGGGCCTACACCCGCAACAATCCCTGTATCCTCCAGAACCAGGTCGTGGAAGCATATGGCCAAAGCCGTCCCGACTGGCAGATCATTTTCGAGCTTGCCCGCTATCTCGGGCTGAAAGAAGAGTTCCCCTGGAAAGATGTCGAAGAAGCCCTTGACTATCAACTTGCACCCAGCGGCCTGAATGTCGCCAAACTGCGGGAGCATCCTGAGGGTCTTAGAGCCGAGGCTCTGCGCTATGAAAAGTATAGAGAGGATGGCTTCGCGACACCCTCGGGGAAAATCGAATTTTATTGCGAACGTCTGAAACAGGCTGGTTTTGACCCGGTTCCTCTGGCCAACAAGAAATGGCAAAATCCCTTAAGTTTTAGCCGAGAGTTAGACGACGATGCCCTGGTGGCGATCAGCGGCCCACGCCTTAACACCTTTACCCATACCCAGTTCCGCCAGATAGAGGCTCTGCGCCGCCCCGAAAATGAGGCGGTAATTGAGATCTCTGCGGCTGAGGCCCGGGCCCGCAAACTGCATGAAGGCCAGATGGTCACCCTGCAGACCCCGCGTGGGGAAGTCTCCATGCCGCTTAGAATCTCATCCCGGGCCCGACCAGGAATCGTGATCATCGCCTGGGGCTGGGGTGAGGTGGAGGAGCATCTAAACCTCAATAATCTGACCGACGATAAACGCCGCGACCCGGTTACCGCGACTCCGGCCAATCGCGGCTTTATGTGCCATATAGTAAATTGAACGGGTTGAAATATTTGCCGTGTTTCAATTTTTGCAACCAACAAAGTAATTGACAAAATCAGTATAATTATATTATAATATATACCCAACAAAAACAAAGTAATAACTACATCATATCCTGGATTTTCCTGTAATATTCGAGGTTCAAGGAAAACCCCATGAAAAACCCTCCCAAACTCCCTCTGGCCACACTTTTTGAAGGAGACCTGCCTAAGTTTCTTAAGCAAATAGAGCCATTCAGGCATACAAGAGATAATATCTGGGATTTTCTGACAACTGCTCACACCTCGCTGTTTCCCGTCCCAACTCAGGAATTTGCGACCGAACATGATCCCGACGTCGCCGCAGCCATTATCGGCCTGACTGTCGCCGCCGGATTGAACAGGGGTAACGAGCTAAGCCAGCTTAACCCTTATCATGAGAAGATTACAAAACTGCTCGCCGAAACAAAACTTTCGCCAACCGCCAGGGCTTTCCTGCTTTTGTATCAAGCCCAGATTGAACTGATCGTCCACGGCGACCTGACGCAGGCGGAGTCCACCTTCAGAAAGCAGCAGTTGGCTGCTGAGAAAGCGGCATCTTCATCACTCAAACTGCTTGGCGCCGCTTTTTATGCTTACTGTTTCACCTGGTCCGGCGATTTAGCTCAGGCCGAAATAATTCTCAAGGACAGTGCCCCGCTGCTCGGAAAAGAGGGGCTGCCGCCGGCGGCCGTAATGCAATATCAGATAAGCAACGGCCTGATCAGTGCCCTTTGCGGACAGGCATCGGAGGGTTTTAAGTCGCTCTCGACATTAGTTGAAGATCCCGGTTTTACCAACACTCCACCAACCATGCAGTTGTTGACCCTGGGACACCTGCTTGATACCAGAATCATTGTCGGAGACCTCGACGGAATCGAAAGAAATGCTGAGTTGATTCGTGCTCTGGCGATTCCTGACAATAACAATTTCTACCGCAGCCACCTCCATTTCAACCTGGGCATGGCGGCCCTCAGTCAGGGACGACCTTACAAGGCCTTGCGCCACAGC
>JANTGZ010000160.1 GCA_024762675.1 Thermodesulfobacteriota bacterium
CCTTACATCACTTGTGCCGAAGACCGCCGTTTCTACCCAACTTGGGATAACGACCGCTTTCAGGCTCCCTGCACCTACAACTGCCCAACTGATATTCCGACCCAGTTGCGCACCCGCTTGATTCGCGAAGGGCGTCTCGAAGAGATGCTGGCTTTAGTCCTTGAGTACTCTCCTCTGCCGGCAACTGTCTGCGGCGAAGTTTGTCCCAACCCCTGTATGGATGCCTGCAGCCGTTCGGTGTTTCTTAAAGAACCAGTTGAAATCGGCTTCTTGGGAGGGCTCAGCCTTGACCTTCCGGCCCCGGAAAAAGCTGAAGAGCGCCCTGAAAAAGTCGCTGTCATCGGCGGTGGCCCGGCTGGCATGGCGACGGCCTGGAAACTTGCTTTAGAAGGCGTTAAAGTGACAGTTTTTGAACGTGAAGCTGAACTCGGAGGCAAGATCTATCTCTGCATTCCGGAAGACCGCCTGCCCCGAGATATTTTAAACAAGGAACTCGAACGTTTCGCCTCCTTAGGAATTGAGATAAAAACCGACCAGGCAATTTCTGCTGATGATTTTGCAGGCATCAAAGATAATTATGATGCCGTCGTTCTGGCCAGTGGTGCGCATGCGCCGCGCATGATACCCTTTCCCGGATATGAAGATGTGATCCCCGGGATTGTCTTCTTAAAAGCGATCAACAACCGCCAACCCATGAGTATGGAAGGTAAACGGGTAGTAATTATCGGCGCCGGTAATGTGGGTATGGATATCGCGGTTGAAGCCTACAATCTGGGAGCTAAATCTGTAATTGCCGTAGACATCCAGGCCCCGGCCAGTTTCGGTAAAGAACAGGAGATGGCAGCTGCCCGCGGCACCCAGATTCTCTATCCTAAATTCACTGATCGCTATGTCAAAAAAGAGAAAAAGATCTACTTTAAAGACGACAGTTTCCTTGATGCTGATGCGGTCCTTATCTCGATTGGGGAGAGCCCGGAACTTGAATATCTGCCGGAAGATGTTGATCGCGAGCGCGGCTATCTGACAATTGATGAGTGGGGCCGAACCAACCAGGATAAGCTCTATGCGGTAGGTGATGTCACAGCCCCGGGCCTGATCACTCATGCTTTAGGCGCTGGTCGCCATGCAGCCCAGGCGGTTATCGCTGACTTTGACGGCAATACTCTGGCAGATCGTTCGACCACAATGGTCGATTATAATCGCATCAAAAGCGAATATTACGAGCGCGACCGCCAGAAAGAGGGCGAAGATGGCGATACCGAAGCCCTGCGTTGCCTCTCCTGCGGTACTTGTCGAGATTGCAGCACCTGTGAAGAGTCCTGTTTTCGTGGTGCGATCACCAGAGAGGAGACTGAAGATGGCGGTTATCAATATGTTGTTGACGAAAACTTATGTATCGGCTGCGGTTTTTGCGCGGCGGTATGTCCCTGCGGAATCTGGCAGATGAATCCGGCGGAATAACGGGTTCATCTGCATCGTTAAGCGGCAGCCTTAGTCACTGCAGCGTACTTATTGTACGCCTCATTCCTCAGGCTTTGCTTGCCTAGCATCTAAATCCGTTATTCCACCGGATTACCTGAAAAGTAAGTTTAGCTTTGCTCTCTTTTGCGAAACTTTTTACGGAAAAGCTTTTTTAATCTGCAATCGGCAAATCGACAGGGTTTTACTGGCCCCTGACGACTGACCACTGGCCACTAATTTATGTGTGGAATAATCGGCGTTTATAATCATCCGGAGGCCAGCAATCTGGCTTATCTCGGTCTCTATGCGATGCAGCATCGGGGCCAGGAGAGTGCTGGAATCATTTCGACTGATGGAAACGATTTCTACTCCCATAAGTCTATGGGTCTGGTAGCTGACATCTTCCCCCTCGAGATGATTGAAAGTCTACGCGGTTCGATGGCTATCGGCCATGTCCGCTACTCAACCACCGGAGCCAGCCTGCTTAACAACTGCCAGCCCTTCATGATTAACTATGCCCACGGCACTCTGGTAGTGGCTCATAACGGCAACCTGGTCAACGCCGAAGAGATTAAACGCGACCTGGTGATAAAAGGGTCACTCTTTCAGTCATCGATGGATACCGAGGTGATCATGCATCTGATCGCCGGCTACCAGGAACCCGATCTCGTAGAAGGCATTGCTGCCGCTTTAAAACGCGTCAGTGGAGCCTACTCGCTGGTTTTCATGAATCAAAACCGCCTGATTGCGGCCCGTGATCCTCGCGGTATCCGCCCCCTGGTTCTCGGGAAAACGGGTGATACCTACATAGTTGCATCTGAGTCTTGTGTTTTTGATCTGATCGAGGCTGAATTTATCCGCGAGATCGATCCCGGCGAGATCCTGGTTATAAGTAGTGAAGGCTTGCAATCATACCATCCTTTTCCGCCCCAAAAACCGGCCAACTGTATCTTTGAACACATCTATTTTGCCAGGCCTGACAGCGTTCTCTTCGGAGATACGGTCTATAATGTGCGCAAAAAACTGGGTCGTCTACTGGCCCGCGAACATCCGGTCGAGGCCGACATGGTTGTACCGGTACCCGATTCCGGGATTCCGGCTGCCATAGGCTACGCCCAGGAGCTTAATATTCCCTGGGAGCTGGCCCTGATCAGAAACCACTATGTCGGTCGAACCTTCATTGAACCGAGTCAATCGATCCGCCATTTCGGTGTCAAAATCAAGCTTAACGCAATTAAAAGTATGTTTGCCGGCAAGCGGGTGGTGGTGGTTGACGATTCGATCGTACGCGGGACAACGGCCCGCAAAATTATCAAGATGATCCGAGCCGCCGGAGCCAAAGAGATTCATGTCCGTATCAGTTCCCCTCCAACCGATTTCCCCTGCTATTACGGCATCGACACCCCAACCCGAAATGAATTGATCGCCTCAAGCCATAGTATCGATGATATCCGCCGCTATATCACCGCCGACTCTCTGGGCTATATTGAAAGCAATACCCTGACTGAAGTGGTAAACTGCGAGCACAGTTTTTGCGATGCCTGTTTTACCGGCAATTATCCCATTACCTTCCCCGGCATTGAAGGCGCCCAACCAAGACAACCAACTCTATTCTGAAAAATTTACTTTTCCCTATGAATAATCGAACCAGTGACCCTCAGCCCTGGGAATTAATCAAACAGAAGGCAGGTCCAAGCCTTAAAGTTTTCGACAGCCGCTTTGAATATCGTTTAAACCCCCGCAACGGCAAAGAGCTTGAATGCCTGATCTTGGATTCAAAGGATTGGGTCAATATTGTTGCCCTGACCCCCTCTAAAGATGCGGTACTGGTCAAACAGTTCCGTTTCGGTTGCGCCAGCATTACAATCGAGATCCCCGGCGGAGTTATCGATCCCGGAGAAAGTCATGCCGAGGCAGCCAAACGAGAACTGCGAGAAGAGACCGGATTTTCGACAAACAAATGGACCTATCTCGGAGCGTCCGAACCCAATCCGGCGATTTTAAATAATCTCTGCCACCACTGGCTGGCGGAAGATGTCGTCTTAAACCATACTGTAAGCCCGGATGATGGTGAAGATATCACCGTCATTACTGCCGGCCTTGAGGAGATCAAGGAAGCGGTGAACTCTGGTCGAATTCGCCATGCCCTGGCAATTACAGGGCTCGCAAAAGTATTCGATCTAAGAACCAGTGCAAAAAGGTATGGCAAACTATGAAAATCGCCCTGGCCCAGCTCAACCCCACAGTTGGAGATCTCAACGGCAACCTGGAAAAGTTGCGCATAAATCTTGCTGAGATCAGTCAAACAGGAGTCGATCTGGTTATTTTTCCGGAACTCTTTATGATCGGCTACCCACCTCGTGATCTGCTTGATCGCAACTCTTTTATAGAGCGCTGTGAAGCAACTCTTGAGAAACTCGTCAAACTTTCCACCCTTTATCCAAATATTGCCATTCTGGTGGGCACCATAACCCGCTGTCGGCTGGAACGCGGAAAAAAACTGTACAACAGTGCCGTCTTGATCGAAAATGGTAAGACTCTTTTTACACAACATAAAAGTCTACTTCCGGCCTATGATGTCTTCGACGAAAATCGCTATTTCGAACCGGCCGGCGAAATCGAGATCTACCCTTTCAAGAACGAGATTCTTGGAATTTCTATCTGTGAAGATGCCTGGAACGAAGCCGACGCGCCACTGCCTCACCTTTATAAAAAAAACCCCCTTGTCCAATTAAGTAAAGCCGGAGCAACCCTGCTCATCAATCTTTCAGCCTCACCTTATTATCTTGGTAAAGAGAAACTACGCTTAGAGATATTGGCGCGTCAAAGTCGACATCTCAAACTCCCGATGTTGATGGTCAATCAGGTAGGCGGTAATGACGAACTGATTTTTGACGGCTGCAGTCTGGCTTTAAATTGTCAAGGGGAGGTGATTTCTGAGGCCGTCCAGTTTAATGAAGAGATTTTATCTATTGATTCTGATGAACTAAAACGCGCAGCTCCCTCTTTGACAGGGCTTGCAACCGCACCCGACCCCATGGAGCAGCTCGAAAAAGCTCTAATTCTCGGGATCAGGGACTATTTTAACAAGTGCGGTTTCAAACAAACGATTATCGGCCTCTCCGGCGGCATCGATTCCGCCCTGACCTGCGCCCTGGCGGTCAAGGCTTTGGGAGCCGATAATGTCTGGGGCATTACCATGCCTTCACCCTACTCATCCGGGGGCAGTGTTGAAGACTCACGAATTTTAGCGGAAAATTTAGGCATCCGTTTTAACATTGTGCCGATCAACACCCTCTACCAGAACTATCTTGATAATCTGGAACCGCTTTTTGCCGGCCGACCTATGGATCTTGCCGAAGAGAATATTCAAGCCCGGATTCGCGGCAACCTCCTGATGGCGATTGCCAATAAATACGGACGTCTTTTGCTGGCCACCGGCAACAAGAGTGAGATGGCAATCGGCTACTGCACCCTCTATGGCGATATGAGCGGTGGCCTGGCGCCAATTTCCGACCTGCCCAAAGGCCTGGTCTACGAGCTCTCTCATCATATTAACCAAGAGAACATAATTATCCCACCGGCAACCCTGACCAAGGAGCCTTCGGCCGAACTACGACCCGATCAAAAAGACCAGGACTCCCTCCCCCCTTACGAACTTCTGGATAGGGTTCTGACCTTATATATCGATGAAGGTCATGATGCGCTAACCATCGCCGACAGGGAGAACTTCCCCCTGAAAACCGTCTCGGAAATAATCAGCGCCGTTAATCGTAACGAATACAAACGCCGCCAGGCCCCTCCCGGCCTCAAGGTCACCAGTAAGGCCTTCGGCTCAGGTCGCCGCATGCCGATCGCAGCTCGCTTTTGATCGGGCACTTAACAATGCTAATGAAAAAGGCAGTGTCGTAGAGACACTGCCTTTTTTTGCTGATACCTTCCTATCTATCTGCTTTCACAAACATCAGTGCTGCAAAAAGATTCGGCAAATTGCTTGACTACAGATGTAAAGGTTTACTCTATGAAAAAGATTGGGGATGGTTGTCAAGACAAATACTTGACAAAACATATTCCATCGACT
>JANTGZ010000161.1 GCA_024762675.1 Thermodesulfobacteriota bacterium
GCACTCGACATACTACATGTATGGTCTCGCGCCTGAAAAACCACTACTCCTTGTATATCGAAATTTTTACTTAGCCATCCCGAGACTTTTTACGAATACATCAGTGTTGGTTTAAAAAAAAGTTCGATACCAGTACGACTTTCCGAGGTAATTCGAAAGCGATGATCGAGACGCTCTCCAACCACCCAGACAACCTTTCCCTCTTGATCAAGCAGAAGCGGTAGAGCTGAACGTGCAAATCTGGAAAGATGTCGGTCGGCCAGAAAATTTTTCAGCTTACAACTTCTCCCCTGCAATCCCAAGGGCTGAAAACGGTCGCCCGGCCGCCGGTTGCGAACCTCAAGAGGGAAATGGAGTTTGTCAGCATCAACGATCTCTAGAAATCTCCGTCTTTCTTTTCGGGTTTTCAGCTCCGGCAAATTTTCTTTTGCTAAAATCCGCCCGATTCGCAGGGTTCCAAGATTATGTGGTAGCTGGTAAAGGCCGCAGTCAGGTAGCGCCAGTTGATATGCAGGCACTTCCCCATCGGATCGACTCCATTCCTCCTCGATACCGATAAAAATGGATTCAGGAAAAGCCCTGAAAATGAGACCGCCACCCAGATCATAGCGACTTTCCCGACGCTCGCCCAAACTTCCCACGAGTGTACAAAGATCATCCAGAACCCGGGCGGAAACCTGTTTGACGGCCCCGGCCCGACGGATCATACGACCCAAGATATGGGGCAAAAGAGCCGTCTGGCTCTTTTGTAACAAGGGCCGCTCAACCTTAAAACCGGATTTCTCCAGTTTAACATGCAGCCAAAGGTCATCGAGTTGACCATCAATGATCTTCAGATCAGCCGCCAGACGCAGGCCGGCCCCGGCAATCCGCTCTTCGACACCACTGCCGCCCAGTTTACGAATAACCGGCAGGAGTTCTTGACGAACCCGATTCCGAGTAAACTCAAAAGAGTTATTACTGGGATCTTCCCGATACTCTATCTGGTTGTGTATTACGTAGTCCGCTAATTCGGCCCGGGTCACCTGCAGAAGCGGCCGCCCAATGCGACCACGGCTTCTGGGAATCCCTTTTACGCCCCGCAAGCCTGACCCACGCATCAGATTCATCAAAATGGTCTCAACCTGATCGGTGGCGTTGTGAGCTGTAACTATTGCAGCTTGCTCACGACTTTCAAGAAAACGTTGGAAGAAGGCATAGCGTACTTTACGGGCTGCGGTCTCCAGGGAGAGATGCTCATTTTTGGCATCATCTCTCAAATTTCGGGCCTGGCCGACAACCAGGGGCACACCCAACCTTAAAGTGCGGTCTGCGACAAAAAGCTCATCATCTCGTGATTCCGGGCGCAGACCGTGATTAAAGTGTATGACCCCGACAGAGATAGCGTCCCGACCCGCAAACTCCAGAACCAGAGAGAGGAGCGCCATCGAATCGAGACCACCGGAACAAGCAACCCAGATCTCTCGAGTCC
Organism: Thermodesulfobacteriota bacterium; assembly: GCA_024762675.1. Taxonomy (GTDB): domain Bacteria; phylum Desulfobacterota; class Anaeroferrophillalia; order Anaeroferrophillales; family Tharpellaceae; genus Tharpella. The sequence continues at coordinate 1,472 of JANTGZ010000161.1, forward strand.
CGGTTTCAATCGAAAACCGAGTCAAATACTCAGTTATCCAATGTCGACTCATAGATAACCCGTACCAAATAGTGCTCCGGGGTCTCGTCCAGGGGGTAAACCTTAAGGGTAAAAGGGAGATCATCGGAATGAAAGTCATTGAGCCACTTAACCAGCAATGGTGCCGGGGTCATAATCCGCACCCCAAGCTCAAGAGATCCGGAGGCAAGGGCCAGTAAACTGACCTTTTTAACCGTACGCAGCGACTGGAGACGCTCTTTTAAAGCAGCAAGGTCAGCCGGTTGGCGAAAACCTTCACACTGCAACACCACCAGCTCATCACTCTCCTGCGGAATAATATAGTCACGTAATAAACGATCAAGGCAGGTTTTTTGCACCTGCTCGGTCAGATTTTCCGTCAACTGTTCCAATCCGACGACATAGTCTGAGTTGATAACTTTGGCGGTTACGGTCGGCAGATGCGTAATCATATCATTTTTTGTATCGATAAAAACAAGCTCTGCCTGACTCCGCCAAAAAGATTTACGTAATGAAACGATCCTCTCTTCACTGATCTCGGCAGATCTGACGACAACAATCAAATCGCTGTAAAGTAAGCCTTGAAACCAGTTTGCTTCCGGCTTTTGTTGGCTTTCAGCGTCACTTGCTTCCATCAGCTTTATGAACATGGCCATAAGATCCGGAGAAATGGTGTTGGCCATCTCCAGACTGAAACCATAAACGGCCAACTCCTGCTGTAAACTTTGCAGCAGAGCTGTAGGCTCCAAAGCCAAGGCATGAATCCCGCCATTATCAATCTGAGGATGACTCTCTCCCAATCCAATCGGTGGCAGAACAACCAGCGTCAGGTGTTCAACCTGGCGCCTCTTCCGCCTTTCAATTTTCCGTAATTCCTGCCCCAAAAGATCGCTCTGCAATTCGACTCGCAACTCAACTTGATAGAGGTCACCAAGAGTCCGTTCACTCTGGATCCCATAACTTTTTACATAGCGTTTTCGCCTTTTCAGAATTTTTTCATTGATCTGCTGCTCAAACTCATGGCTGGCAGCCATGTCATCATAAATATAACGACTCAAGGCCTCCCCGATGGCATCAAAAACCGCTTCGCTACGGGCTTTCTCAGACCCGCCGACCAATACCGCCTGACCGGCTGTCTCTTTGACCACGGTAGCGGCCTGCACAAACGCAAAATTGCTACCGAGAGTAAACAGGAAAAACCCGACCGCCAGTAAACAGACTCTCACAATCTTCACTTTGAAGTTTCTCCCTTACTATTGTCCGTAGAGAGCTCATTGAGGAACTCATCAAGAGGTGTCTGCATGGTTTCAGGCAACAACTTAACTACTGTCCGACAATGGGGCAGAAAGCGGGGCAGGAGTTTACCGCCAGAGGTAAACGAGTTTTCCGGACCCCAGAAAAAAATTACCAGAAAAATCACCATCGCAACAAATACAGCACTTTTCATCCCTCCCAGAACAGCCGCTGGAAATCGGCTTTCAGGGCCTATGGCGCCGCCCGCCATATTTGATTTCACCAGCAGATGAATCAGAAAAAAAGCAAAAACCCCTGCCGCATAGAGAGCCAGAAAAGCGATAAATGATGTAATCTCTGGATTCCGCAAAGTCGACAGAAGAACCTCGGCCACCTGCAGATAGAAATGGGATGCCAGCGAAATACCCAAAATAACTCCAACCAAAGCTATCACTTCAGCCAGAAACCCCCGACAATAGCCCAAATAAGCCCCGGCAAAAATAATAATAATGATTATCACATCAAGTGAATTTACCACCAGATCTATCCTCCTTTATCTTTTCAACTCATTACTAAGCACTGCAGCAGCAACCTGACGAGCGCTGTAGACCAAACCACCCAAACCAAACCCCGGCAGATTGTGCCAACCAACCTGATAAAAACGGCAAAAGCTTCCGGTCAACGGCAAAAAACCACCGCCCATCATCGCCGGCAGCCGAGGCCGCCAACCCCAAACATCGCCATTCTCTAATTCACTCTGATCATCCACAGCCTGCCAATGATGCTCAATTGAGCCTTGACCGTTTTTGGCTCCAGGCCCAAAGAGAGTAGAGCCGGAGAAGTCATCCGCTTTTCGGCAATCGAGATGGTATAAAGCCGAACTAATCGGCTGCTTGATCTGATTATGAACTGTCTGGAGGTGACTATATCCCGGATCATCAAGCCTAAACTGACGTTTAAAATCCCGTCTCTGCCGGCTTAATGAGACCTCCTGCACTAAAGAGTCAGGATTTGAATCGGCCAGAAATACCGTTGCCCGGCGAGCCACTTTATCGTCATTGCCGACTCCGATGAACCACTTGCCATCAAAAACCGGTGACCACCCTTCTTCGGCCTGATGTGCTCCTTGGGAAAGTAAATATTCATGCAGCCGCCTTTTAAGCCCGTCGAGCTCGACCCAGGTATCGGGTGCCAAAAGAGTCTCAACCCCATAGGCAAAAGACAGAAGCGGTGGGTCCGCAAAGCGGCTCAGAGAGATTAACGGTATCAAAGAGCGCCATAACTGCTGCTCTTTAAGCGAGATTTCGGCTCTATCAAGCCAGCTTTTAAGGGTACAATTGCGGCGTTCACGCAGAAGTTCATTTCGCACCAGCAACCAGATCATGCGCCCGATACCGCCCAGGGATGAGACCGGCATTTCGAGACCCTGCTCCATGCAACGGTCAAGCAGTTGCCACAATTGTCTTAACTCAAGCCATAACTTCTTAGAAAGAGTCGATTCTAAGAACCCTGGCCACAAGCAGGCCTCAGAGTCACTCTGCCAAGAAAAAAACCTGGCTGGAGGGCTACCCATATCAGTCAAGTCCGCCAACAATTTGGCCGGATAGCCGCGCACGACAGGAACCAAAAAGTTAGGATCCAGTGATTTGTCGGGCAATGGCGGTAAGAGCAGAACCCGGCATTTTTCATTGGCAAGAAAGGCGGCAGCCATCAATGGGCCAAGACCATCCTGACGGCAGATCAACTCGTAGTCAACTGCCATCTTCGCTCACCGCACTCTCCAGAAGGGTTATCATACCCTTCTGACAATCAAACTCCATCATGATCCCTTGTGGAAATATAAAGCTTTGCGGGCAGTGCCCATAGGAAAAATTTATGAGAACCGGAAAATCATCAACAGCGAAAAAATCTTTCAGAAATCCCGGCAAAAGAGGCTCTTCAATTTTATTCGGCATACTGAAATCTCCACATACAACTGCCGCTGGAGAGTCAAAAACCCCGGCCAAACGAAGCTGCGTCAAAGCCCGGTCGATCCGATAAAGGGGTTCACCACGATCCTCAATAAAAATAATCTTCCCGGCAAAATCCGGCATATACGGAGTACCGGCAAGACTAGCCAGTAATGTCAGAGTGCCCCCCAAAGAACGTCCGGAAAAACGAGCAGCCCGCAGATACTCAATTTTCTGAGAACCCAAATAGGCTGATAACAAGGGCTGGATCTTAGACTCTTTAACACCAGTCAAAAGGCTCCACAACAAAGCACTGTTGACGGTTTCGGGACGCGCCATTTCGACCGCCAGCATGGGCCCGGAAAAGGTCACCAGCTTCAGCCTTTTCCAAAGTGCGAGTTGGAGAGCAGTCAAGTCACTAAATCCAAGAATTATTTTAGGGTGCCGACTAATTAGTGCGAAATCCAGGATTGGCAAAAGCGGCAAGGTACCATAACCGCCACGGGCCGCAATCAGGGCCTTTACATGGGGATCAAGCAACAGATTTTCAAAATCAGCCAAACGAGCTCGCAGATCACCTGCCACATGATAAGTTCGACTTAAAAGTGAGCTACCTTTCCTACTTCTGAAACCTGATTGAGTGAGATACTCTTGCCCTTTACTAACATATTCCAGACGCACCGGACTGGCGGGAGCAAATATTCCCAATTGCTCTCCAAATTTCAAAACCGGCGC
>JANTGZ010000162.1 GCA_024762675.1 Thermodesulfobacteriota bacterium
TTCTCTAACAGAAATTCGGCCAGATATGCCCCATCCTGCCCGGTAACCCCGGTAATTAGTGCTTTTTTCAATTTCTCCCCTCACTCACGCGATAATTTGTATGAATTTCGGTATCTCCACGATGGCACTTTAGATCAACAGATACGGCATCGATCTTAGCTCCAAGTTCATCCCTAACTCTATCAATCTTTGCGTTCAGGCTACTGTCTAGTTTATCAATCTTTGCATTTAGACTACTGTCTAGCTTATCAATCTTTGCGTTTAGATCCCCGTTTATTTTATCTACTTTACTATCAAGAGTTTCGATCTTACAGCCCAAATCCTTATTGATTCGATCAACTTTTTTATCTAAACCATTAATTGCCAAAGAATTATCTTCGATCTTCTCCAGCAGATCCACACGAGTTCTATTAATATCGTTACGCAGTACCTGGTGACTCTCGAGAATCAAAGCAAACTTCCCATTCATATCTTCAAGTATAATTTCTAAATGCCCCTTCTCCATACATCCCCCAAGAGCTTACTTCACTTAATCCTCATCAAAAACTTCTTGCCCAACTATATCGGCCGGAGTATAAGCAACTACTCGAATTACACCCAGATGGCAATCCTTTTTTTGAGGCAATTATATGTATCTCACCTCGCGCAAAATCAAGACCTTACAATTAATCTTTTGCTTGTTAATTACAGCTTTACCCGTTACTGTATCTAGTGCAGGCCCTCCCGGCCCGCCTCCGGCGCGGGTCGTCACCGCGCCCTTAACTGAACGCCAGGTTTCGCCAAAAATATCTCTGACCGGCAGTGTTGTGGCTGAACTTGAAAGCCGAGTTGCTGCAGAGGTCTCCGGCCAGGTCATCAGCGCCCCGCCGAAAGAGGGTTTTTTTGTTGAAAAAGGAAGCGTTCTCTGTCGTCTGGACAGCGAGATTCTCCAGCGCAGTCTCGAAGTTTCAAATCGGGAGATTGACGCGGCAACTATTCTTTTGGAGAAAGGAAATCTGGATTTTGAGAGGGTTAAACCGGTCTTTGAATCGCATGCCACCTCAAGGCAGGCCTATGACGACCGTCTCTACCAACTCAAAGAACTTAAGGCAAAACTTGCTATCGCCCGCGTCAAGCGTGACCGCTTACAGGTTGAAATAAACCGCAAAACTATCCGGGCACCTTTTGCCGGTGTCATTGCCGAACGCTTGTGTGAAATCGGTGAATGGATTTCAACCGGAGCAACCGTCTGCCAATTGGTCGACCTCAGCAAACTCTCCGCCGAGATCCCGGTTCCGGCCCGCTACCTGCCATTTATTAAAACCGGTGCAAGTTTTGAGGTTCGCGTCGGCCCTGATGCGTCCGCCATTAAAGGCCGTTTCAACCGCATTATCCCGGCCGGAGATTTCAAAGCCCGCACTTTTCCTCTACGGCTCGACCTGCCGGTCAAAGCCAGTCTCTTGCCGGGCTTTGACCTTGAGGTTTTAATACCAACCGACAAGCCGAAGAGCGCCCTCATGGCGCCGCGCGCCGCTATCGTTCGCAAAGGTGATAAAGCCACCGTGGTTACCATAATTGAAAACCGAGCTAAAATCGTCCCGGTCACCATTTCGGGCTACGACGGTAGCGACGCAGTCATTTCCGGAACTCAATTAAAGTCCGGCATGACCGTCGTCATACGCGGCAATGAGCGCCTGCGACCGGGCCAGCCGGTCACCATAATCCCTGCGACTGAGAAGAACTCCGGGGAGCAAGAACAGTGAGTCCAGTAGAGTTCTGCCTTAAACGGCCAGTCAGCGTCATGGTTGGCGTTATTATGGTTCTAATGTTCGGAATTTTAGGGCTGACCTCTTTACCGATTCAGCTGACACCTGATGTTTCATTACCGGAATTAACCATCAGAACGACCTGGCCCGGCGCCACCGCCTACGAAATTGAACGTGAGATTATCGAGCCCCAGGAAGATGTTTTGAAAGGCCTGCGCTATCTAACCAAGATGGAGAGCGAAAGCGTCAATAATCAGGGCCGCATCATTCTCACCTTCTCACTTGACGCAAAACTTGAAGATATTATGCTGCGCACCTCTAATAAACTTAACGAGGTCAGCAAGTATCCAGAAAATGTCGAAAAACCGATCATCACCGCATCCGGAGCCAACGCTTCACCGGTAATCTGGACAATTTTTAAAACCCTCCCCGAAAATAAACGCGACATCAACACCTATCGCACCTACTTTGACGACCATGTCAGCCAGCTTCTGGAACGGGTACCTGGAGTCGCGGAGCTCTATATCGTCGGCGGTACCGAAGATGAACTGCAAGTTATGACCGATCCCTATGCCCTGGCGGCCCAGGGGCTGACTTTAAGCCGCGTCACCGAACGACTGCGCGGCGAAAACGTCAACATCTCAGGTGGTGATGTCAGCACTGAAAAACGCAAATATCTGGTCCGCACCCTGGGCGAATATCGCGGACCAGACGATGTCGCCAAGGTCATTTTAAGGAGTGAAGATGATCGAGTGGTAACCGTCGGTGACGTCGCCGAGGTCAAACTCGGCTACAAAGAACTAGAAGCTGCCATCTTCCATAACGGACAGAAAGCAATTGCCGTCGGCATCAAGAAAGAGGCCGGGGCTAATGTCCTCGAGATGACACGCCGGGTACGCCGTCAAGTAGACCAACTTAACGACGGCATCCTTAAGAAAAAAGGACTTTTTCTCGACTGGGTCTACGACCAGACGCCTTACATCGATAGCGCCATCGGTTTGGTTAAACAGAACATCTGGATCGGCGGGGCTTTGGCGGTAATTGTTCTTTTAATTTTTCTGCGCAGTCTCTCGGCAACCCTGGTGGTGGCGGCAGCAATTCCGGTCAGTGTTATCGGCACCTTCCTCTTCCTGCTTCTAGGTCATCGTAATCTTAACGTTATCAGTTTAGCCGGAATGTCTTTTGCGGTCGGCATGGTTGTCGATAATGCCATTGTCGTCATGGAAAATATCGACCGCCATCGAAAAATGGGAAAAGTTCCATACCTTGCAGCTCGCGACGGCTGTGCCGAGGTATGGGGTGCAGTTTTGGCTTCAACTATCACCACACTGGCGGTTTTTCTACCGGTTATCTTTATCAAAGAGGAGGCCGGCCAGCTCTTTAAAGATCTGGCGATTGCCATCTGCGGATCAATTGCCTTAAGTCTGGTAGTTTCTGTTACTTTTATTCCGACCCTGAGTAAGCTTCTTTTTGGTCTCCGAGAAAGAAAAAAACGACCCCAAAATAAAAAACCAGAGGCAAACCTTGAACCCCAGCGAAAAAACCGCAAAGATCCATTAAATGCTTTCGGAAGACTCTTCACAAACTCAATCTCAAATCTGGTCGGTTGGTTCACGCAACGCTGGTACCGCAGACTTTCGGTGGTTACCCTGCTGGGCGGCGGAGCCCTCCTGGTAGCTTGGATGTTGTGGCCCAAGATGGAATATCTACCGATGGGCAACCGCAACCTGATCTTAAGTATTCTGATCCCGCCACCGGGCTATTCCGATGCCGAAAGAGCGGCGGTCGGTACCGAAGTCGGCCGTCAGCTTAAACCCTATATGGAAAAAGAGATTGATGGTGTAGACCGAGTAAGGACTTACTTTTACGTCGGCCGCGGACAGATGCTCTTTGTCGGTGCCAAGACAGTTGACCCCGCTCGGGTACGCAGCATCATCCCGGTAATGCAAAAGATTATCGCTTCGATTCCCGGGATGTACGGAATCACTATGCAACGCGGCATTTTCGAAAAAGGCTTAGGCAAAGGACGCACCATCGAGGTCGATATCAGCGGCCCTGAACTAAGTCGCCTGACCACTGCCGGCGGCGCCCTTTTCGGTATGATCCGAAAAACCCTGCCCGGAACCCAGGTCAGACCGGTTCCATCACTTGAGCTGACCAGCCCCGAAGTAACCATTTTGCCCCGCCGCGACCGCAGTGCCGCTTTAGGCGTTGATGCACGCGAGCTTGGGTTAATGGTTGATGTTTTCCTGGACGGCCGCAAAATTGATGACTTTAAAGCCCCGGGTCGCAACCAGATAGACCTCACTTTAATGGGAAGGTATGGTTCAATTACATCTCCGGACCAGATTATTGACCTGCCCATGGTTACCAATGATGGCCGACAGGTACCGCTTTCGTCATTGGCCACTTTTGTCGAAACCTCAGGGCCAACCCAGATCAATCACCTGGAAAGACGACGCAATATCACCCTGCAGGTCACCCCGCCGGAGAGCGTGCCTCTGGAAGAAGCGATGGATATTCTGTCACAAAAACTTCTGCCGCAACTTAAAAAGATGGGACTTGCCGGTAATGGCGTAGAGATTTCGCTTTCCGGCACCGCCGACAAACTGACCCAAACTCGCCTCGCCTTGCAAAAAAACTTTATCCTGGCCTTGATCATCACCTATCTACTGATGGCAGCCCTCTTTGAGAGTTTTTTCTACCCCTTGATCATCATGGTCAGCGTACCGCCGGCTGCTGCCGGGGGTTTTATCGGGCTCGCCCTGGTCAACCGTTTCATCGCCCCTCAGGCCCTTGATATCCTGACCATGCTCGGCTTTATCATTCTCATCGGCGTCGTCGTTAATAACGCTATTCTCATCGTCCACCAAACCTTGAATTTCAAACGCACCGGCATGGCCGCAAAGGAGGCGTTAAAAGCCTCGGTCGAAAGCCGTATCCGGCCGATCTTCATGAGCTCATTAACCAGCATTCTCGGGATGCTGCCACTGGTTCTTTTCCCCGGCGCCGGCTCCGAACTCTACCGGGGCCTGGGCAGCGTCGTCCTCGGCGGCCTCGCCCTCTCGACAGTCTTCACGATCTTCATGGTACCGGCTTTGCTCTCTTTCTTCATCAAAGATGAAAAAAGAGAGCAGTCGCCAGTTGTCAGTCGTCAGATGTCAGTGGAGAAAGAGAATGGTATCGAAAAGTTATAGGGATTTGATTGCCTGGCAGAAAAGCATGGATTTGGTGGAGATGATTTATACGATTACACAAACATTTCCAAAAGAAGAATTCTATGGATTAACTTCCCAAGTGCGCAGGGCTGCAGTTTCCATCCCGTCTAATATTGCAGAAGGAGAAGTTAGAAGTTCGAGGAAGGAGTCTGCAATGATCGGAGATTGGATCTCATTGACGGCTGACCACTGGCGACTGACCACTGGCAAGGGCCTTGGCAGGATTCTAATCATACTCTTAGTCATCATTGGCCTTGGCGCCTGTGGAAGCAAGGGTGGAATGGGAGGGGTGCTGACCTCCTCTGATGTACTCGTAATACAGCACCATCTGCGACAGCATTATAGCTGTCTGGAGGAGTTTTGCCGTCGACTCTATCTCAAGAATCCCAAATACGAGCCCAATGCAAAAAAACGGGTCGACAAGCTTGACG
>JANTGZ010000163.1 GCA_024762675.1 Thermodesulfobacteriota bacterium
AGGTTCCCCTGGTTGCTGCCGCCATAGATGTCGGCATCGGAGTTGAGAAGTTCTTGGTAGCGTCCGGCATTGGGCAGGCCGATACGATAGTTGTGATGGGTCAATGGAGTCAGGTTAAGAATACAGATAACCGTCTCTTCCTCTTCTCCTCGTCGCTGGTAGGCGAGAATCGAATTTTTGTGGTCATGACAATCTATCCAGGAAAAGCCATAACCCTCACCATCTTTTTGCCAGAGGGCCGGGAGGCGCCGGTAGAGCTGGATGAGGTCACGGCAGAAATGGAAGAATTTTTGTCGTCTTTGATCGCCTTCAAGCAGGTGCCAGTCCAGGCTTGCGGCAAAATTCCACTCCTTTTCAGGGGCCAGTTCACTGCCCATGAAGAGGAGTTTTTTTCCGGGATGGGTGAACTGATAACTTAATAAAAGGCGCAGGTTGGCAAATTTCTGCCAATCATCACCAGGCATTCTCGTAAAGAGTGAACCTTTGCCGTGGACGACCTCGTCGTGTGAAAAGGGCAGTAGAAAGTGTTCACTGAAGGCATAAACTATTGAAAAGGTTATCTGGTTATGGTGGTAGCTGCGATAGAGGGGGTCGATGGCGAAAAAATCGAGGGTATCGTTCATCCAGCCCATATTCCATTTATGTTTGAAACCTAAACCGCCAAGTTCCACCGGCAGGCTGACTCCCGGCCAGCTGGTTGACTCTTCAGCGATCATCATACGGTCGGGATAGAGTTTCTCTATATCACTGTTAAGTTGTCTTAAAAAAGCGATCGCTTCGAGGTTTTCCCGGCCTCCGAGATGGTTGGGTAGCCACTCACCAGCTTTGCGGCTGTAATCGAGATAGAGCATTGAGGCGACGGCATCGACCCTGAGACCATCAATATGGTATTGCTCAAACCAGAAGTAGGCGTTGGCCGCGAGGAAGTTGGCGACCTCGGGGCGCCCGAAATTAAAGATCAGGGTTCCCCAATCGGGATGTTCGCCCTGGCGGGGGTCGGCATGTTCATAGAGGGCGCTGCCGTCAAAGAGGCGCAGGCTGAAATCATCTTTGGGGAAATGGGCTGGAACCCAGTCTAAGATGACGCCGATTTCGTGTTGATGGCAGTAGTCGACAAAAAATTTAAAATCATCTGGACTACCATGACGACTGGTCGGGGCGTAATAGCCGCTGACCTGATAGCCCCAGGAGCCGTCAAAGGGGTATTCGCTGATCGGCAGCAGCTCAATATGAGTGAAACCCAGTTCTTTGACATGGTCTACCAGCTGCGGCGCCAGTTCGCGGTAGGTTAAAGAGCGGTTGTTATCCTCCGGGCACCTTTTCCAGGAGCCTAAGTGGACCTCGTAGATTACCATGGGTGCTTTCGCGGCCTGCCGTAAGGCCCGGTTCTTCTCCCACTCAGCATCATTCCAGATAAATGTTTGTTGGTCGAAAACTTTAGATGCGGTTTTCGGGCGTAACTCCATCATGAAGGCCAGAGGGTCGGTTTTTAGTCTTAAGTCACCATTTTGAGTGCGGATCTCATATTTGTAGATGGTGCCCGGGGAGAGCTCGGGAATGAAGATTTCCCAGATGCCGGAGCTTCCCAGGGAGCGTAAAGGGTTGCGCAAACCGTCCCATTGATTGAAATCACCAACTACGCTGACTCGTTCGGCATTTGGGGCCCAGAGGGCAAAACTGACTCCGTAAATACCTTCTCGATTAGTCGGATGGGCTCCTAAATAGTCGTAAAGTCGTTGGTGACGGCCCTCGCTGATCAGGTGAAGGTCAAGTTCGCCGAGGCCTGGAGAGAAGGTGTATGGATCCGGGGTTGTCCAGGAAGAACCATCTGGAAAATGAAAAGAGAATTTATAGGTGAGGGGAGAGGAATTGTCTATTAAGAGGGCAAAAAGGCCGGCGTCATCAATTTTCAGCATAGGTTTTGCGGTAGTATTCGGGCCGGAGGCTATCAATTCAACCGTCAGGGCCTGAGGGTGCCAAGCCCGAATTACCTGTTGCTGAGCTCCAACCGGATGTTGTCCCAGAATCGAGTGCGGATCGTGATGGCGACCGCTTATCAGGCGCTTTATCTCGTCATGGGTGGTGCCATAATAGAGCGCCTGATGCTCTTTGTTTGTGATCATCTTTTTCTCCGGTTAATGTGTAGATGGGGCCATTTCAGGTAACATTCAACTAGCATATTTCCACATAGACGACAAGCGGTCAATCACTTATCTCTTGACTGAATCAAAAAAGCGCAGTAATTTGGGTCAGTCGTCAGTCGTTAGAAAATTTAATGTCCATTGAAGGGTTGGCTCTTTAGTACATTCCTTATGCTGAGTATAACTTGGAAAAGAGTGTAGCAGAAAGTCACCGTTGTTGTCGATACTTGTTGATGAAAACCAAGTTTTTCCCGATCTGCAAATTAAGGAGAAGTGATGATGCGAGTTCTTAAAGTTGTACTGATTTTCCTATGTTTGGCTCTTTTATTACCGGCATCCGGGGTTTGGGCCGGTAACGGGAAAGAGATTGCCAAGGTCGAAGTCTGTGCCGATGTTGTTCGGCAGTTTGTCAAAATTCCAGACAATGCCGCCCCCCCCATTCTTTTGCGTAATGCTCAGGCAATTGCTATTGTTCCTGGTATTATCAAGGCCGGCTTTATCGCCGGAGGGCGTTATGGTTGGGGAGTTGTGATGGCGCGGCAGGATGATGGGAGTTGGTCGAAGCCGGTTTTTGTAACTTTGGCGGGAGGCAGTTTTGGTTTTCAGGCCGGGGTTCAATCGATCGATGCGATTATGGTTTTTAAAAGCCGGCAGAGTGTTGAACGTCTCTCTCGAGGCAAATTTACTTTAGGGGCTGATGCCGCCGCCGCTGCTGGTCCAGTGGGCCGTAGTATGTCGGCTGGAACTGATATTACGCTGGGTGCCGAAGTCTATACCTACTCCCGCTCTCGAGGGCTTTTTGCCGGGGTCTCACTGGCCGGTTCCGGTTTGCAGATCGATTACGAAGCGACCGATAAATTCTATGGCCTCAGTGGTCTTACGGCCGGCGAAGTTTTTGCCGGTTCTCGTATAAGTGATGTGCCGCCGGTAGCCGATCATCTTATTCAGATCCTGACGCAACATACCCAGTAGCTTTGAAGCTGTCCCATTTGCCTGTCAGTCGCTGGTTGAAAAGTAAAGCTTTGGGCTTGGTGCCGATATTTGCCGCCCGATTAATTTATTGGTGGGGAAAATCATGTTCCGCGATCAAGGTTGTTAACGGTGACTTTGAAGCTGGGCGGGCTGCGGCCGGGCAGGGTTGTGTCTATGTTACCTGGCACCAGCGGCTCTTTAATCTCTATTTCCTTCACCATCGGCGGCCGATAACCATTATGATCAGCCGCAGTAAGGATGGTGATCTGGCGGCTGGAGCCGCTCAACGTCTTGGTTTTGATAGTGTTCGCGGTAGCTCCAGCCGGGGCGGTTCAACGGCCATGTTCCAGCTAGTTGAAGCGATGCAAAGCCTGCCTTTGACCTCCGCCGGAATGCTTGGTGATGGTCCCAGAGGACCAGCCCGGAAATTGAAGATGGGTGCCTTGAAGATTGCTCAGGCGACGGGGGCGCCGATCTTGCCCTTTGCCTACGGTGCCAGACGCCATAAGCTCTTTGCTTCCTGGGATCGTTTCATGATTCCCCTCCCTTTCTCGCCGTTAATCGTTATCTTTGGTGAGCCTTTTATGATTCCGTCTCAAATCTCCAATGAAGAGTTGGAGAAGCTCCGCCAGAGAGTGGAAAGCTCTCTTAACGAACTGGCTGAACGCTGTGATCGCTGGTGGCAGGACTCTTAGGGAAGTCTCCTAACGGTTCTTCCACTCCGGCTCTCTCTTTTCCAGAAAAGCTTTTATGCCATTTTGCGCATCCTCCGAGAGATTGTTCATGACGATCGTATGCTTGGCGTAGTGAAAGGCCTGGGCATCACTCATATCGGCCTGGGCATAGAGTCCCTGTTTACCGACGGCCAGGGCAAAGCCGCTGGCTTCAGCGATCTGTTCGGCCAATTTTGCGGTTGTCTGGTCAAGCTCTTCAAGGGGGACGACCCGGTTGACGAGGCCTATCTCTTTAGCTTCGGCGGCTGGAAATTCTCGTCCCGTAACCAGCATCTCCATCGCCGCTTTGCGGCCGATGGCTCTGGTGATGGCGACCATCGGAGTAGTGCAGAAGAGTCCGATCTTAACCCCAGGGGTTGAAAACCGGGCTCCCTCTTCGGCCACTATCAGATCACACCAGGCTGCAAGTTGACAGCCGGCAGCCGTTGCGATGCCCTGAACCTGGGCGATGACGATCTGTGGGATTTCATGGATCATCATCATCATCTTGGTACACTGATCAAAGATAAATTTATACTCTTTGACCCCGCTATCAACCATCTCTGCAAGATAATGGCCGGCACAAAAATGGCGGCCCGCAGCTTTTAATACGATTACTTTGATAGATTCATCGCCTGAGACTTCAGTCAGCAGAGTGATAATCTCTTTGATCATTTTGACTGAGAGGGCGTTGACTTTCCCGGCGTTATTGAGTGTCAGATAGCCGACCGGGCCTTTGCTGGTAAATGAAATTTCCTGATAATCCATGATTGTTTTCCTTTTTTACTGTGCAGGTTGTGCTGTTAACCGAAAGGGAACATTCTCTGGTGTTCAATCTTGGTGCAGAGATCCTGAACCACGGTAATTCCGGCCGCAACAGCTTTTTTTGCAGCTTCGTTGTTGACCAGGTCGAGCTGGGTCCAGACACACTTGACATCATCTCTTTTCAATACACTATCAACTACATTCGCGATAAACTCAGGTTTTCTGAAGATGTCAACCATATCTATTCTTTCATCGATTTCGTCGAGCTCGCGATAGACCTTCTCGCCGAGGATCTCATCTTCTTTGGGGTAGACCGGAATAATTTTATAGCCGGCCTTTTGCAGATACCTTGCTACCTTATTGCTGTCTTTCTCCGGTTTAGGTGAGAGGCCGATAATGGCAATGGTTTTGGTTTTAGAGAAGATCTCTTTAATTTCGAATGGGGTTGCACTGATGGTTGTATCCTGTCCTTCCATGATTTCTTCCTTGATATGGGTTGCTCTTGGTGTTGATTGTGGTTTTCAAAGTGGGGCGACTTTTTTTAATGTTCGTCGTCTCTATCGGACGAGAGTTGAAAATGCAAGTCCCAAGTTTTTTTTAAGCGTTGATTTTGCGCAAGATAGCGATGTTTATGTTTAGTGCTAAAGAACAAGAAAGCCCCGCCAGATTTCTGGTGTGGCTTTCTTGTTGAGTCTTATTTTGGAGCTTATGATTTTAGATCTGTTTTAAACTACTTCCGCTTCCTTC
>JANTGZ010000164.1 GCA_024762675.1 Thermodesulfobacteriota bacterium
GGCTTCAAAAGCGGGGCCTTGCGTCGGCAAAAGACGAATTCCGACTTCACCACTGGGATCGTCAGCACAGAGCTGATCGAGATCGGAATCGGCAACAACCCTTTCCGGGATCATAATCGCTCTCTGCAAGCGGGCTATACCACCGTCAGGAGTGAAACGATAACTTCTTTTCAGCTCAACTATATGGTCTTCTAAAAGAGCTTTTTCCGAAGCCTCAGGCAACTTATGGGACGACGCCATCGTCAAGCGGAAAAAGTCTTTTTGAAAGCCTGAAGAGAAACGGTTCTCCGCCCCCAGAGAGCAGAGCTCACCGAGCACGGCTCCAGCCTCAACCGAGGCGAGCTGATTTCTGTCGCCTAAAAGAATTATGGCGCACCCTTCAGGCAGGGCCGCAAAGAGACTGGTCATTATCCAGAGCGGCACCATCGATGCTTCATCGACAATCAGCAGATCAACCGGCAATAGATTTTCAGCATGATAACGAAAACCTGATCCCGGCCGAAACCCGAGCAGACGATGAATCGTCGCCGCCGATAGCTTGTGGAGCTCTCCCTTAACCTTATCCGAACAATTGAGAAAATCTACCTCATCAAGCAGAGCCTTATGCAAACGGGCCTGAGCCAGGCCGGTTGGCGCACAAAGTCCAATTCTGGTTTGCGGCCGATACTCCAGCCAGAGAGCGGCAACTGCCGCGACTACTGAGGTTTTACCGCAGCCGGGGCCACCGCTGATGATCGTAAAATGATTTCTCAACCCGGCACAGACGGCAGCGGCCTGAAAATTTAACGATTGCCCTTCACTTTCACCTGAGATCTCATCACCAATGGTGCCGACAAAACGTGGTGCCATAACGCCCAAAGGCTGGGTTGGTTCTGGAAAGTCAAAGGCCGGGGCTTTGAGGCGCTCATTTATCATACGGGCCAGACGCTGTTCATAGTCCCAATAACGCTGCAGATAGAGACGACCATCATCAAGAACCAGGAGATGACGCCTCAAAGCCGCATTTTCCGGGCCGGCCACAGCAACATGACCGGCGAGTTCAGCTTCCCACTCTGCTGGCCATTTAAATGATGCAATCCGGGCTACAACCTCGGGCTTAAGTTCAGGACCGCCATCGGTCTGTAACCACTCAGAAAAACTATCCGGCAAATACCTGATTGTCAAACAGATCTGACGACGGCTGTTAACCACATAACTGGCCAGAAGAGCAGCCAGAAAAAGTGGCCAGGAATCCTCATCACCGGACAGGCGACAGACCAACCGGGCAAAATGGATATCGATATAATGAAACGGGCCAGGGGTCGAGAGAGACTCCAGCAGAGCAATTTTGTCTGCGGCTCCGTAGCCGGCCGATTTTTCTTCTTTCATCTTCATCCTAACCCGACCTGACCGAAACCAAAAAAGTATTGTAATTACTCAGCATCCGGGTGTTCAGGTGGATTATCTCCACTTCTTAAGCTCAATTTCTGTTTTTCCAGCGCTCATTCCGCCCAAATTGCTAAACTCGCGCTTAGGCGCTCAAACAGCAGCAATTTTAATGGGCTCTTTTCGCTGGTAAAAACGACGAAATTTCGCGAGACGTTGCGAAAAACCACCTGAACACCCTCAAGTATTTAAATTGGCTGAATAGTTATGTAATATTCTGACCTACAAACCACCGCAGACAATTTCAGTGAGATTGTTCACCAGCTCCAGTGATGGGCGGTCGTAAAAGACTCCGCTCTCAGCATCATGACCGTTGATACCACGGAGATAGAGATAGTAGACCCCACCAAAATTGGTCTCGTAGTCATAATCGACCAAACGGTTCTGTAAAAATCGATGCAGAGCTATCAGGTAGAGATGGTACTGGAGAAGGTAGTCTGAATCGAGTATGCTCTGCTGCAGGGCCTGAGGCTGATAATCTTCGTAGGTAACCCCAAGGTTATTGGTTTTCCAGTCGAGCAGATAGTATCTGTTATTAACGCTGAAAACAAGGTCAATAAATCCGTTAAGGTAACCGCGATCCGGTAGATGGGCCGGAAAGTTAAGCTGCCAGTCGTAAATCTTATCGGGCTCGGTTTGCCGAAAAGCCGGCAATCCCTGACTTTTTAGAGCGTTAGTCAACTTATCAGGATTAAGAGATTCTGGAATCGGCAGAGAAAACTCCATCTCCGGCCGCAGGGCCAAATCTTCCTGCGAAAGTTTTATATGACCGTCAACAGCAGGTAACGGGGTATTTAAGACCTGATCCACCATGGCAATAATCTTCTCCTCATACTCCAAAAGAAGACTCTCATAATCTGAACCTGAGGATGAAATAAGTCCGTAGCGAAGCAATGAATTACGGGTTAACTCCTTAACCTGCTCATCGTTTTGCCAACCTTTTTGCCGAACTATAGCGAAGTCGAGTTTCTCAAAAATCGCATGGATGGCGTTACCAGTTGCCGCTCCGCCGGGAAAAGTCGCCATCGGCGGCGCTACCCGGGAAGAGGTCTCAAACCGGTCCAACTTTTCCAAATCCATTAAGCGGGCAGCAGGCGCCTCCTGATGGCGCTCGGCCGTCAACCGGGAAAAACTTAGAAAACCTTTTTCGGGCGGAAGAAGCCGTTTGAATTCGCGGGCCCTCGCCGGTAGCGGCTCGCAAAAGCTTAAATCAACTTGTTCATGGCCCCAAAACGGAGCTTCGCGGACAATCTCCGGAATCTCTTCCCAAAGCTCCGCCTTTTCATCATCAATAACCTTTAAACTCGGCGCCGGCCCACCTTTAGCAATAAAATTCTGCCGTTCACTCTCACTCTCCGGCGGCCGACGCAGATACATAAGCGCCGTATTGCCGCTATCTCGAAGTTGAGGCCAGGCCAGGTAGAGACGGGATTGGGCTCGGGTCAGAGCAACGTAGAGAAGTCTTAAGTTTTCGGCCAGCTCTTCAGCCGCGGCCGCCTCAAGATGAACCTTTGCAACCTCAGGATTTAAATCGAGACAACGAACATAGCCCGAACCCATTGCTGCAGGCTTATGGAAAGTTGTCGAGAAACGTTTATGACCTGCCGGCTTAAAACCTCGAGACCACAAAAATGGCGCAAAGACAACCGGAAACTCTAAACCCTTGCTTTTATGAACGGTCATGATCTGCAGGGCTTCGGCCTCACTTTCAAGACGGAGTTCATACTCATTTTCATCTTTTGCCACCCCTTCAAGATGTTCGTGAAACCAGTCTAAAAGAGCTTGCGGACCGAAAAGATGTTCGCATTCGGCCTGATGTAAGACCTCCTGCAGGTGATAGAGGTTCGTCAAGGCCCGCTCCCCCCGCGGACGACGGGCAAGGTTGAGACGGATATCAAAGTCTAGGTCGGGGGCCGGGGAAGCTGCCGAGAAGTCAGGAAACCCAGAAAACATTGCCATCAAGCCCTGCTTCAACCAACTCTCACGGGCCCAGTAAAAACTTTGCCGCCAGGCTTCATACTGCTTTAAAAAAGCACCGGAAAAGTCTTTATCAAGAACCCTGGAATCATTCACTGCCGCCAAAAAAACCGCATCACACCCTATCAACGGAGTGGCTAATGCGGTGTTAAAGATCCGATCATCATCCGGAGACAAAACCGCCTTGAGAAAAAAGAAGAGCTCTTTGGCCTCAGCCGTCTGCCAGAGATTACCGGCCGCAGCGATCACCGCCGGCACCCCGCGGGCATGGCAAGCGGACCAGACCAATGCAGCCTCGTTATTGGTCGTTGTCAAAATCGCAATATCGGTGGCTCGCAAAGGCCTTCTGTCAGAATCATCAGGAGCAACAAACTCCGCCTGCCAACCCTCCAGCCGTGGTTTTTGGGCAAGAGCAAGAAGATGGGCACAGCAATCTGCAACTGAGTTTACCAATTGATAACGAGCCGTTGAGGTCGTCAAGTTTTTACCGTTCTCACCGGCAAGATGCCAGAAGTGGAGCGGCACCCCTTCCTCTCCTGCAATCAGCAGTTTCTGCCGCGGCGGCCGGCCGCTTCTAAGCGGCCGATAGTCGATACCATCAAGCAGGAAGGGGGCCGGAATTTTAAATATCCGGTTCAGAGCCTGCAACAGTTGCGGTGTCGAACGAAAATTACGGTCAAGGGTGGCCCGCATCTGGCCTGGTTCACAAGCTGCTTCAAGATAGGCGTAGATATCGGCACCGCGAAAACCGTAAATCGACTGTTTAGGATCACCAATTCGGTAAAAAAGAGTCTCAGGCCGATCGAAAAGGGTATTAAAAATCGCGTACTGAACCGGGTCGGTATCCTGAAATTCATCGACTAAGGCAACCTTGAAACGCTCTCCGGCCAGGCGTTTCAAGAGAGCACCCGGCGCGCCGGCAAGAGCCCGGCTAAGACCGCTAAGAAAATCACTGTATCCCTGCTGGCGAGCTTTAAGTTTACAGGCCTCAACCCCGTAGGGACCGCCGGCAAAGTCAAGAAAGTCTCTCTCTATAGCGCAGACCAGCTCCCCGGCAAAGCGATTGTAAAGATCCAGATCGGCAACCAGCTGGTCACAAATGTCAAAAAGCGGATGTTCAGGGGTAGTTTGCTTTGCCTTGGTTTTGGCTATAAGAGCTGTTGTCGAAAACTTGGTTAAATTTTTGGACTCCTCTACCGTCGGCCAGACGGCAGTAACCAGAGTCTCTTCTAAAAGATCGGCAACCTGGTCGAATTTTTCCGGTGCCCACGCGCTCTTATTCAACGGAGATCCGGCAAAAAGAACTCTCTTTATCTCATCTCGCTCCCCAACAAGATGATCCAGTCCATTTTTACAGCGCTCTTTAAAACATTTAGATACCCTCCCAATCTCAGCAGCAAGCCAAGCAATATCCTCAGACCATGATCCTCTTCCAGCTTTTTCAGGTAGAACCATGAGGCCCGGATCTTGATCAAGCCGAGCCCCCAGAGCTACCAGGGTCTCGATCTCCAAACCCTGGTCCGCAGCGGTTTCAGCAATAATCTCAGAACCGTCATAAAAAGTTCGCCGCCAATAATCCTCGGCCACCACCTGGAGAAAATTACGGCTCTCTTTAACCAGTTCAACCCCGGTTCGAACCCCGCACTCAAAAGCATAATCACTCAACACACGATTACAGAAACCGTGAATAGTGGCGATCACCACCTCATCAAAACCGACCATGGCAACTTTAAGACGCTCCTTAAGAAGCATCGCCGACGCCCCCCGGTCAAGAGCTTGAGCCACTACCCGACCAAGATCACCATCCCTTTCTAAATCAAG
>JANTGZ010000165.1 GCA_024762675.1 Thermodesulfobacteriota bacterium
TTTCCCCATATTCACGTCGAGGCAGTGAGCCTTGATGTTTCATTATTCATCGACAGATTATGAAAGGAGAACGTTATGTCATTAGGAGATTATTTACTGGAAATCCAGTCAGGAACCATAGCCGTCAACGATATGGTGGCTGCAGTCAAAAAGGCGAAAGAGGATGGGGTGATTGATGCGTGGGAGAAAATTCAACTGCTTTTTATGGTCATCCTGCACGGACTGGCTATTGCCGCCCAACATGATGCGAGGGAGTAGATTGTAATTTTATTCTTTGAATTGTAACGATTTAATCAGCGGCGCGCCGTAATGCCAAAATAAAAAACGGGTGACTGTTCGTGGTCAGGCTGTATGTATTTATTCGGCGATTTCTTGCCTAATAAGTTGCTTAGATTTAAGTTGTAAAAAAACGTGGTCTGACCCTGATTTTTTAGAACCCCAGCAATCATCTCTGGACGGGTGTAAGAGTTACTTTCTAGATCATCTTCAACCACCTTGAAGTTCATCAATCATCAACCTATAACTTATAGATATCACTACATTTTACGGTGGTTTCAATACAGAGATCGTTCTGTGCAAAACTCCGTCCCCGGGCCTCTATGTGCTCACCCTCAAAGTAGTTTTTACGTAATTCATCCAGACTCAGAAAGACACAACTTATAATAACCGCAAGCCTCCAGCAAATTTACTATATCGTTCCAAAAAACCATTCAGATATTTTTACATACAATGCCGGAGAGATATAGGTCAGCGCCTGCCGTTTGACAACAAATATCAGGGAAAATAAAATAGGTGAAAACTATATTGTCGGGGTTATTTTTGTGAAATAATTTGATTTTGAGAAAAGGAAGAAAAGAGGGCAGACCCCATAAATTTACATAGACAACAAGTTTTTGTCCGGGGTTGTCTGTGGCGAAAAAAGCCTTTATTTGAAAGTTACGACGAAAGTTAATTGACGAAGTGTTTTTTTCGCGTGCAGAAAATATTAAAGTCAACTTCAAAAGTCAGGATTTTCCGTGTTAGTTACGGGAAAATCCTGACTTTTTAGGCGAGCAGAATAAAGTCTTAAATTAAATCATTACTCGAATATAATCATCAAGGGATTTTATGGTAGGTTATTTTATAGCTAAAGTTTTTTGGTTGATAAAAATCCAGAGGTTTGCCGTCTATCTCAGCATATGGATAGCCAAATGTATTTAACGGCCCGGCCGCCTGCTGCGGAGTTAAGATCAGATCCCGGCCTCGGGCGAGTTGTACCCGGTAAGCATCCCAGGCGCCCCAGAAATATTTTCGGTATGCGAGCGTTTTCGCATCTCCAGATTTCAAGTTCTGTTTTAACATCATTTTTCTGACATCAGCTGGGTCAACCGGTACCCAACCATAACCGGGCTGGAAAAACTCAGCCCAGCAGTGTTGCCAGGTTGTGATATCCTGCCCATCTTTTTTCCCTAATCTGATACCGAACACCTCTCGGGCCGGGACTCCGGCGGCCCGGCACAGAGCGACAAAAACCGAATGAATGTCAGTACACTTGCCACCCGGTTTCTGTAATAGAGCACAAACATCCCCTTTGCCGCAACCGGTGGTTGCTGGATCCCGATACATATTATCGCAAGTCCAGTCATAAATAGCCTTGGCCCGCTCAAGTACCGTAGTTTTGCCCGTGGTGATCTTTTCGGCAAGAACTTTTACTTTGCCATCCACCGGCCCCAGGCTGGTGGGCTGCAGCCAGCGTTGATAGTCAACCGGGCTCCAGGCTGTTTCCTGGGCCGGAAAATTACGCCGTATTACCTCCTGGCGCACGGCCGTAAAAGAGAATGTTAGTTTCCGACTCTTCACGTCTTTTCCCCAGCGGGCGTAAAGAGTCGGATTCTGGAATTTTTTGTCAGCATAAACAGCTGATTCAGTAAAATCACCGTCAATTTTAATATTGCTTATATCCTGGTACTGGCTCGAAACCGGGTAGGGAATCCAGAGCTCTGCTTTCTTACCCTGTGGCTGATTAGAAAGATCAAAATCCATCACAATTCTACCTGAAGCACTCCCGGCCCAACTATTGGCAACTCCTCCCAGTAAGACAAGCAAAACGATCACCATAACTTTTTTAACCATTGATAACTCCTTTTTCCATTTGTAAGAATTGATAACGTATTTTTTCAGTAACAATATTAATGAATGATGGTTGAAAAATCCAATTGTTATAATCGATAAAAGTGATGTTTGTTATAGGAGAAGAGAATAGATTTTCATCTGGTTCTCTAACCTGTATGGTGCAAAATAGAGTAATTGGTAAGTCAAATACAAAACCATATTTCTGTTGATTTTTCCAATTTGACAATAGATTATGCAAATACTAGAAAGCGAATTAAAATTTTTACTAGAAAGTAACCTGTAAAGTGCAATGGAGTGAAAAATAGTATGGATCGACGGAATTTTATCAAAAAAGCTCTGCAGGCAGCGGCCGTTACCGGATGCTGGCCAGTACTGAGTTTTGCCGAGGCGTCCCGGCTGGGGAGCAATCAGGAGGGTGTTGAAAAAAAGGTTATCGGATGTATGTGGTGTCAGGGCGGTTGCAGTATGATTGTGCATATAAAAGATGGTCGGGTAATTCATTTGACCGGCAATCCAGATGACCCTGTAACCCGGGGAAACATTTGTCTCAAACCTTACGGTAGTCTCGAATTGCTTAATAGTCCGCATCGGCTTATCCATCCATTGAAAAGAGTTGGGGCACGTGGAGATGGTGCTAAATTTGTTAAAGTCAGTTGGGATGAGGCGCTTGATGAGATTGCGGGAAAACTTAAACAGATCAAACTGGAGCATGGCGGGGAAAGCCTGGGGATCTGGGCCTCGGGCCGGAGCGCAGCTGATGGACGTAAGCTTAACAAAGCTTTTGCCAAACTTTATGGGACCCCGAATTACGAGAAAACCGGCCCGTTTTGCAATTATTCCGGAAAACCGGCAGGAGTTTCCGTGGTCGGCAGCCGCCATACTCCGTGGACCTACAGTGATGATGATTTTTTCTCGGCTGAACTCTACATATTTGTCGGCAGCAATATGGCTGCGACCCGGCCGGTAATCTTTCAGCGCCTGAAAAAAAGAAAAAAGGCGGGGGCTTGCAGGATTGTTTGCATTGACCCTAGACAATCAGAAACCTCTAAAATTGCTGATCGCTGGCTGTCAATAAAACCGGGGCGCGATTTGGCTCTGGCACTGGGCCTGATGCACTATCTTATTGCCAATGATCTTTGTGACAGCGAATTTATTGCGGCCCATACAGTTGGTTTTGCCCGATTACGGCAGGAAATAGTTGCCCGAAACTATGATCTTGAATGGTGTGCCCGGACAACTGGTCTTGACGCTGCCGTAATTGTTGAGCTCGCCCGCCTCTACCAGGCCACAGACAAAGCCATTATAGTTGGCAATGCCGGGCTGAGCCACCACACCAATGCGGTTCAGACTCATCGTGCTTTTTACCAGTTGGCTGCGATTACCGGACATTTCGGCAGGCCGGCAACCGGTTACAGTTGTCTTAATAACGGCGGTATCTCGACCGGTTCATTAACTTTGCCACCAGCAATGGTTCCTTCGGTAAAAGCCCTGGAACTGGGCAAGAATCCGGTCTCCTGGCTTGAATCAATTGAAGATTCGGCCTATCCTTACAAGTTGCGAGCCTTGATTTCGACCGGTAGTCCGATGACTCAATGGCCCGATCAGAATCGTTTACGTCGGTTGTTTGGCAAACTTGAGCTGAGTGTTTATAATGGACTGACGAAAAATATCAATGCCTGCTATTTTGATTATATCCTGCCGGCTGCCACCTGGATTGAAGCTGGCGGGCTGGCTCCGGTATCCGATGACAGTCGCTTTGTCTGGGTTCCCCGGTTGGTCAAAGGGCCGGGTACAACCCGGCCTGATCGTTGGTGGTGGATAGAGTTAGGGAAAAGGATGGGCTGGCAGGAGGTTTTTCGGGAAGAACTCAAAGACCCGGTATCTTTGCAGAATCTGACTTCCGGGCAAAAAGGCTATTCGGTTAAGAATTTTTGTGCCCGTCCCGATAATGCTATGCGGGCTCCGGTCAAAATTATTGGTGGTTTGCCCGTGGACAGAAAAACCCTGTTTCTCGACAAGAAATTCTCAACCCCGAGTGGCAAGATTGAGCTCTGGAGTCTGGAAATGGAAAATAAATTTGCAGCATATGGGCTCAAAGGTATACCTGAATACTATACTGATCCCGATCTTGCTGATTCCGGTGAGGCCACTATTACAAACCAGTTGACGACCCTTATGCCATCGCCCTGGCAAAAAAATTTAACCGCCACCCGGTTGGTGCGCATAACCACTCGAAGTCAATCTTCAGCTTTCCCGCTCTATCTGATTTCCGGTCGTCCTTCAGCGGCTATTATGGGACATACTTCTCACTGGATCAGAAAACTCAACCGCCGAAATCCGGATCAGATATGTCAGATCCATCCGGAGACGGCTCGAAAAAATCAGGTCAAAGATGGTGAAATAGTTACGATTTGTTCCGCGTTTGGTAGCTCTGAAGCTCGCGTCAAAATAATCTCCGGGATTCGACGTGATACCGTTTTTATTCCCTATTCCTATGGGCGCAAGGCACCCTTTACCTCTTGGAAATCGGTAAATTTTTTAACCAGTCTGGATCAGCGTTGTCCGATTTCCGGGCAAATTGCCTTCCGGGGTGTCCGGGTGGAAATTAAAAAAAAGATTTGAGAATCAAAAACAGACTTTGGCTCAATGTTTTCAGCTGCGAATCAGTGGCCGGAGACGGGCTATTCTTAAAATACTTGGGAGTAGACATCGAATAGTGTACGCTTTATTCGATTTTTGTAGCTTAATATGGAAATGATAGTCCAGTTATTACTTTTTGTTATCAATGTCCATCTCAACCATCCAAACATCAAGTAAACCTAATATTCATCATAAATAACCCACAGTACACAGGGATATCACATATGTGAAGACTTTTTGCAACCAAGATTCTGGGAACCTGGAGTTCTTTTTGTCCCAAAATTTTCTATTTCGATAACGCTATTTACTTCCTGCAAGTAATCAACAGTTCTAAAATGCAGGTGAAATGCATGTAAATTGAGTGATTGATAGGGGGTTTTAGCGTGGTTTA
>JANTGZ010000166.1 GCA_024762675.1 Thermodesulfobacteriota bacterium
AACCGAGAAAGCGGTTAAAATAGCCGATATGGAGTTGTGGAAAATTCTTTTTTAACTCTTCGAGAAGGTTGGCAATTCCGATCGGGTTGGCAAAATCATCGTCAAAAAGGTCGTAATATTGGCGTGGGTCGATGCAGAGGTTGCGCATCTGGACCTGGTCAATTTGATATTTGTCAATCAGTTTAAACAGGGCTGCAACCTCGGCCTCGGCATCGCTAAGCCCAGGCATGACGAGCAGGTTTATGGCCAGATGGAGGCCTCCCGCCTTGGCATTTCGTAATGAATCAAGGACGTCGGCAAAGGAGTAGTTGCGGGGGCGGTAGTAAGGCAGGTAGGTTTCGACCCGGGCCGAATTGAGGCTGACCCGGATGGCATCCATGCCGGCTGCTGCCATGGCCGTAACCTTTTTCGGCAGGCTGGCGTTGGTATTAACATTGAGGGTGCCGGCCGAGGTTGTTTTACGTACTTCCCTGGCAAACTCACAGATGCGGTCGGCCTGGAGAATTGGATCACCTTCGCAGCCCTGGCCAAAGCTTAAGACTGGATTTTCGGCGATCTCGATATGGGGCAAGGCAACTTCGAGGAGTTCCGTGACTGTCGGCACAAAGTTGATACGTTCGTGCGAGGCGGGACAGCTTTCACCTTTTTTAATTTCGACTTCCTCTTGATGGGAGAGGCAGCCGATACAGTTGGCGTTGCAGGTTGGTGAGACCGGCAGTGGGCACTCCCAGCGTTCGAGAAAGAAGTTTTTCGCGGCAAAGCAGTGGTAGTCGACGGCGCAGCGGCTCATATGGTCGATCAGTCGGTTTTCTGGGTAGCGGGCCAATTTTTTGTCAACTCCGGCAACGACTTCGTGATCGTCAAAATATTCCGGTTCCCACTGACGATTTTCATCAACCCGGCTAGCGCAGGTGACATAGCCGACATCTTCCGACCAGCCGACAGCGGTGTAGGCCCAGAGTGGCAGGGTGTACTCTTTGTTTTGGTAGGAGACGGCCGGTAGTAAAAAGCGACTGTAAGCCGGTGGCAGGAAAGCGGCAACACCCTGCAGGCCTGAATTGCCGACCCCGGCAAGACGTCTTATCGGCCGTATTTTTCGAGTTTTTTTATCCCAGCCCAGTGGCGGGCAGTCCGGCAGGAAAAAGAGGCGGCTGCCGGCCGGCAGGGGGATCAACTCTTTGCTTTCCGGCCGTCGGTGGCTGAGGCCTGCGGCCCCGAGCATGAGCCATTCAGGGTGGTCAAAGATTTCACCTTCGCGGTTGGCGACCAAGGCGTGGACGGAGTCGGGATCAATATGTTTTGGCGTTGACATAGTTATCTATCTGTAATATTGTTAAAGGCTAGTGTCTGGTTGTTTTAAGAGAGTAATCTAACAATTTCAATTAATCAAGGAATATCCAGAGTGATACTTCAGTGTTGCGGAAAAAGCTCTGCCCGGCAGCGCTTTTTTAATTTTCAGCTACTTTTTATCTTTTTCCTGCTGCCGGCTATTTTGTTTGGGGCCTCCTGTGCCTCTCGCGAGATTGTTGCCGGTAATCCTAAGACTCTTTTTCAGAAGGCCGAGAAGGCCTATCAGAAAAAGAGTTACAGCCGGGCGAATGAGCTGTTTCAAGCAGTCCAGAATGAGTTTCCCGATAGTGAATATGCGAAACTGGCTCTTTTGCGGAATGCTGACATCGCCTATTGCCGCAAAGAACTTGAAGATGCGGCGCGAACCTATAATGATTTTATCAACTTCAATGAGGATCACTCTAAAGCCCCATACGCCTTTTACCAGGTCGGGATGAGCTACTATGTGACTCTGAAAACCATTGATCTTGATCTCTCGGCCCTACGCCAGGCCCTAGACACATTTCAGGAGGCCCTGGCCCGTTATCCCGATCACCCTCCTTATACAGCCAAAATCATTCAGCGCATAAATGACTGTAAGCGGCGTTTTGCAAAACGCGAATTTTATGTCGGTTTCTACTATTATAAGCGTGGTAAATTCCACTCAGCAATCAACCGTTTTGAATATCTTCTCAAAACCTATCCTGGTTTTATCGATGACAAGGTGCTCTATTATATGGGCATGGCCCATCTCAATAAAGGTGATACCGATGCCGGACATCGGGCTCTGTTGACCCTGACAAAAGCTTTTCCCGAGAGCCCTTTTACGGCTGAGGCCCGGCCCTGGCTGGAGAAGGACGAGGGTCCCGGCCTGCCTCTGCTCTTTATGGCTCGAGACTATTTTTTAGTCAAAGATTATGACATTGGCGATCGCTACCTGACAACCACCTTTATGCCGGAGAAATATTCGCCGAGGCTTTTTAGCATGTTGAGTGGTCAGAAAAGTGAGGGAGAGCAGGCCAAAGAGGTGACCTTCTCCTCGCTCTATCGGCCCGTAACTCCGGTAAAGAGAGGAGAGGCGGAAAGTAAAAGCGAGGTCTCTGAATCGCTGTTTAAGAGCGGTCCCTCGCGCTCCCCGCAGGCCGCATTTGAGGCGTCCCCGGGTGCAGGTGTCGGCCGGAGCGGATCTGATGGTTCACCTGTGGCCAGGGATTCGCGCCCTCAAATGCGTTTGGGGCAGCAGGATGATCCTTTGGAGATTATCTCCGACTGGACCGAAGCCGATCGCCAGAAGGGCACCATTACCTTTGGCGGTAAGGTTGTGGCCAGGCAGAAGGATATGGTTCTTTACGCCGATAAGGTCGTTAATTACTTTGATATGCAGAGCCAGAAACTACTTAGAGCGGTCGCTGTCGGCAATGTTAAATTGAATCAGGCCGACAAGTTTGTTACCTGCGAGCGGGCCGAGTTGATCCAGGCCGAAAGAAAGGTTACCATGACCGGAAATACGGTTATGTGGCAGGGTGAAAACCGAGTAACCGGCGAGCGTATTATCATCTATCTCAATCAGAGTCAGGCGGAAGTTTTCGGCGGCAAAGAGGGCAAGGCCAAGGTTAAGATTCTGCCCTCCAAGTAGATCAGCGGGCGGCGGAAAGATTGTCGGGTGCAAGTATACCTTTTTCGGTAATTATAGCACTGATAAGGGTCGTCGGGGTGACGTCAAAGGCGGGGTTGTAGACTTCAACTTTGGCCGGCGCTGTGCGGCTCTCGCCAAAAAAACGCACTTCATCGGGGTTGCGTTCTTCGATCGGAATTGCCGAACCATCGGCCAGAGAAAAATCGATGGTTGCGGTCGGGGCCGCAACATAGAAAGGCAGGTTGTGGGCTTTGGCTGCCAGGGCGACACTGTAGGTGCCGATTTTGTTGGCGGTGTCGCCATTGGCGGCGATTCGATCAGCTCCGACAATAACCAGATCGATCATCCCTTTAGCCATGCAGTGGGCCGCCATATTGTCACAGATCAGGGTGACCGGGATCTCCTCTTTAAGTAATTCCCACGTTGTCAGGCGTGAGCCCTGCAGCAGGGGTCGGGTCTCATCGGCGTAGACTTTGATGTTTTTACCAGCCGCTTGCGCCGCCCGCATAACCCCCAAAGCCGTACCATACTCAGCACAGGCCAAGGCCCCGGCGTTACAATGGGTCAGGATTGTTGCCCCGGCCGGGATCACTTGCACCCCGAACTCTCCTAATTGATGATGGGCCTGGTCGTCTTCCGCGTAGATCAGGTCAGCTTCGGCGAGCAGAAGATCCCTTAAAAAGTCCTCGTCAAAACCTTTCTCAAGGCCCTCTTCTCCGACTTTCTTCATTCTTTCCAGAGCCCAGAAAAGATTGACCGCTGTCGGCCGGGTGCCGGCGAGTTCGTCGATAATAGCAGCAAATCCTTGTAAAGTAATCCCGTTTCCGGTCTCTATTAGTTCTTGAACTCCAAGAACCACGCCATAGGCGGCCGCCACGCCAATCGCCGGAGCCCCGCGAACCGCCAGGGTTTTGATCGCCTCAGCCACCTGATGTAGAACTCGGCATTCAAAAAAAAGCTCTTCGCTTGGCAGGCGACGTTGATCAATAAGGCGCAGAGATCTTTTTTCTGTCAACCAGGTTAAGGTCTGAAAAGTACTCATGACGCTACTGCAACTTCCATCTACTCAATAACCTGAGGAACCTTGAAAAAGCGCTCCTCCCGTTGCGGGGCATTACTAAGAACTCTCTCTCCCAGGCCTTCAGCCAGACGGTCTTCTCGCATCGGGGTCGCAGTGGCCGAGACGTGGGCCATCGGTGCTACATCCGTAGTGTCGAGTTCCTGCAATTTATCGACATAACCGAGAATCGTATTTAATTGATTCCCGTATTGTTCGAGCTCATCCTCACTCATCTCAATGCGCGCCAGGGTCGCGACATGCTTGACGGTTTTCAGGTCAATTTTTTCTTGTGACATAATTTTTTATTAAATCCTTTCCGGTTTTTTTGCTGAATGTAAGTTGCGGGCATCCTATTGCAGATATTTTGCTATGTCAAATATAAAGAGTGGAAGCCGGCGGGAGTAAACTTGATTTTTATTTGGGGATATGATAATCGTTAAACAAATAATATGTGTAATTATGGTGGGTTATCTTTTTAGGACGGGTTCTCAAAGTATCGTTAGTGGAAAAGAATTTTTCTTCTCTTATCAGGTTGTCGGAAATTACCAATTCCTATGTTAAGCAAACCCGCAAGTCTTCGGTTGCGGGTTTTTCTCTGGTTGAGCTGATGATTATTGCAGCTCTGATTGCCGTCCTGGCGGCTGTGGCCGTACCCTCCTACAAGAGTTATATTGAAAAGACCAAAACGACGAAAACGCTGGTTATGCTCAATGCGATAGTCGTAGCCATCGAAGATTACCGCTTAATAAACCATGTCTATCCCAGTGATTTGAGCCTGGTGGGCTATGGTGGGCGGCTCGATCCCTGGGGTGCGGCTTACCGCTATCTCTGGATTGAAGGTAATCCGGATAGAAGTGTTAATGGTAAACAGCGGAAAAATCGTTGGAATAATCCGGTTAATACCGATTTTGATCTCTACAGCAACGGTCCGGATTTAAAATCGCAAAAACAGTTTACCGCCGTCCAGGCCCGGGATGATATCGTTCGAGCTTACAACGGAACCTATTTTGGTGTCGTTTCCGACCTTTAAGGTTCCTCTCTTCATTGCTTTGGCATAATGATTCTTGCAAACCGTTTTTTTTTCAGTCGATTGGGCCGGCGCATCTTTTTTATGTT
>JANTGZ010000167.1 GCA_024762675.1 Thermodesulfobacteriota bacterium
CCACCTTTCTGTGTCATTCCCACCTTTCTGTGTCATTCCCGCGCAGGCGGGAATCCAAATATTTCATACAGTTACATTATGCTGGATACCCGCTTTCGCGGGTATGACGACTTTTTACGAAGCCGTCTCCCAAAACACCCAATACTTCTAGCGCAAAAAGCTTACCAGAGAGTGATTGGGCAATTATAAGAGTTTACCAAGCGGGCCCAGATCAAGGTTAAGGTCCTCTTCTTCCAGGTTGAACTCTTTACGTAAACGCTCAATCTCTTCCGATTGGCCCATTAAAGCGATACCCAGCCGTTCAATCTCTGCATCGGTCAGCGAACCGGCATCCATACGGCGGATCGCCTGCTTCTCAAGCAATTCGTGGAGAAGTTTTATGACCGCCAGAACGAGCTGACCAAGACCGTTTTTGGCTTTTTCCGGGTCGACGTTGATGCGGGTGGTCTGTTGCTCAGTCGCGGCTGCGGCATCAATGGCCCCTTGCGTGCGCCCCTGATTCATAATGCGCTCAAAATCGCTTAAGCCAACCTCGGGTTGATCGTCCATACGCATCACTTGACCTCATCCGAAAGCCTTGTAAAATCCGGGACAAAAAGCTCCTGCCCTTTCTTAACCGAAGTCAGGACAACCTCAAGACCGAGATAGACCAGGTCAACTCCGGCCACTGAGATTACGACCTCTCCGGATATTACCGCACCCTTATACAAAAGGCGATCCAATAATTCACATAAAACAATGCGATCTTCTTCAACGGGGTTCAGACCGGGCATTCTGACTACCTTTTAGTGCCTTACAGGTTATTTTCTTGTTTTTTAACAAGAAAATGTTAAGTGTTTCACGGGTTCTTTGCCGTCAGGCAAAGGTTCTGATGAAGAAACTTATGCAAGGCTCTGATAAGAGCACTTATTTGCGGGCCGTAATGACCCTTTGGGTTGCGGGCGTTAGCCCGCTTTAGATTCTAGGTGAATTACTTTTTCAGCAAATCTAATTCTGGATACCCGCTTTCGCGGGCATGACATATTATCGGGTATGACGTATTATTTTGATTTGTTACATTTTCACCTGTTTCTGGACTCCCGCCTACGCGGGAGTGACGGTGGCAGTGGCTCCCGGCGAGCATGTGCTACAGCCTCTTCTCGCCTGCGCGGGAGTGACGGTTTTTTTGTAAGTCCTGCTTTGGAGATGTGCTCCACCTCTATCCGTCATTTACCCTTCCTTATTGTTATTCCTAGTGTCACGTCAACTCTGAACTGACTTATCTTGCTTGCCCTTTTTCGCGCCTGCGTCGTTACGACTTGAATCACATAGTTCCCGCTATGCTCATCAAGCCGTGCCTAGCAGGCACAAAAAAATGCAGCGCAATATTACGCCATTTCATCATTGATGCAACACTAGTCCTTTTCGTCATTCCCGCTACCTTTCGTCATTCCCGCGCAGGCGGGAATCCATCTTACTGGCATATTGTATCATATAAATCATTCCATTCCTGATTGTTCTCTTCTATCAACTTAATCTTCCAAGCTCTACGCCATTTTTTTAATTGTTTTTCCCGTTTGATGGCATTTTCAGCGTTGTCATGTACTTCAAAATAAACCAGGTCTTTGATATTATATTTTTTTGTAAATCCGTCAACTGATTGTTGTTTGTGTTGCCAGACTCTTTGGATAATGTTTGAGGTTACTCCGATATATAAAGTGCCGTTGCGCTTGCTTGCCAAGATATAAACATAAAATTGTTTGTTCATTACCAGTCACATATTTACGGTTACAGAGCTGGATACCCGCCTTCGCGGGTATGAAGGTGTTTTTGCGAAATCATCAGATAATAATACAGATACTCATCCGTAGATAGCCTTGCCGAGGGCGCCCAAGCGGGCAACGCCTTTGGGCTCACTTTGCCGAAAAACAACTACCTGCTCAACCTCGGGCAGGGCTTGGGCGAGATGTTTTTTCACATCGGTTTCCTGCATATAAAGTGTGGAACAAAACGAGCAGTCACTTTTGAGGGTGGCCAGGTTGCAGAAGAGATATGGCACATCAATCCCCAGTTTCCTGCAGCTTTCTAAAAGATCACAGGTTTCGGCCGCCGCCATTTCGGTCAGAATGGTTACCGCATAGAGCGCCGAGCGTTGAGAATCCTGCAAGAGCTCTTTTAAGCGCTTGAGATCTTTTGACATCTTAACCATGCGCTCGGAGATACGGGGCAGCTTGAAGATATCTTTATATTTTAGAAAAAGTTCAAAAAAGACGCGCAGCCAATCACTTATCAACTCAGGCATTTCAAGCAGACGCAGGAGATGACCGGTGGGGGCCGCGTCTAAAACCAGAATATCATAGTCATCATAGAAGAGAAACTCCACCGCTTTGAGCAGGGCCATAACCTCATCCAGGCCCGGCGGCGAAAGATCTAAAATTCGATCCATAACCTCGCGATCGAACGTAAAATCAAGCGTAGAACTATCACGATCAAGGAGTTTTTCCAAGTCGGCTGCATACTCATTTTTTAAATCGGCAAACTCTTTTTGCCCGTCAATCTCCATGGCCTCAAGGCCAGGCCCCACACTGGTGGGCAGGGGGCCAATTGTAAGATCCAGGCAATCACTCAATGAGTGGGCCGGATCGGTGGAGAAAAGAAGAACCCTTTTCGAGGTTTGTGCAAGCTTTAAGGCCGTCGCACAAGCCAGCGTCGTCTTGCCGACACCGCCTTTCCCGGCAAATATCAGAAGTTGGCGGTCCGCTAGAGGCAGGTGACTTAACGGTTCTACCAGAGGATAGGTGGCGAAAGATTTCTCACAAACTGTTGCATCCCGACCCGGATCAAGCCGGGCCACTGAATCCCAGAGTCCGGCAAGGGCCTTGTAGCCCCTTATCTCTTCAGGACTCAAGGGCAGGCCCCAGAGAGTTGCTCCGGCGAAGGACTCCTTTAAGCTTGCAAGCTCACCTGACTGCCGGCAACGCTCCTTAAGGCAAAGCGGACAATCATTTTCCGGATAGAGTTTATTGACGACCACGTCATTGACATCTATTCCCATCTTTTTTAAGGACGTAAGAAGCCTTGAAGTCTCTTTGATGGCGAAAGACTCGGCCAGCGTGACCGCTACAAAAAGAGCCCGCTTTTTATCCTGCAGCAGGGCTTCGAGATGGTTTACGGATTCATAAAAGTCGAGCAGAAAGGTGTCGACATCGTCTGGTTCATAGGTCCCGGAAAAGATTTTTTTCATATAGCGATGCTTGCCCAGCAATGAATCGAGCGCCGAAAGCCAGGGCCGAATGAGCCTGGGCATCAAGAGCAGTCGCAGGGTATGGCCGGTTGGCGCCGTATCCATAACAATGCAGTGATAGCGCGCCTCCTTGATCCAGTCGGATATCTGGAGAAAGGCCATAAGCTCATCGAGGCCCGGCAGGGAGAGGTCTAAAAAGCGATTGATATCATCGTCATCGAGAAAGGTGCCGCGATCGGCGATGGCGGCTAATTTATCACGATTTTTTGTTCTAAATAAGTCGAGGGAGCTTTGCGCGTCAAATTCAAGGGCGGATAAATTTGGCGCAAGGGTGCTCTGTACGAGGCTGTCAGCCAGAGAGTGCGCCGGATCGGTTGAAACCAGCAGGAAGGAGAGCTGCGGATGGGAACGGCTCAGGGTAAGGGCTGTCGCTGCCGCACAGGTAGTTTTGCCGACCCCCCCTTTGCCGCCAAAAAGAAAAACCTGAGGCAGAGGATCCCGGAGAAAGCCGGGTATATTCTGTTTGACGCTGGCCAAAAGAGCTATTTTGCATCCTCCTCCTCAGCGCTCTTATCTGCATACCTTTCGTTAAAGGCATCGAGTCTATCCAGAAGCCCTGACTCTTGAGCATCGAACTCTGCTTCGGTGATCCTGCCGGTCTCAAGCATCATGTAGAGTTCGCTCAACTCCTGGGTAATTATTTTACCCTCATTGTCGCGCTCGGCCTCGGCATTTTTGTAGATCTCTTTAAAAAGCCAGAGCACCGACGTTACCGGAGAGAGCAGAATATCGTCGACGAGCAGCATATTCAGAGACTTCCGTTTTAGGTTTAGACAGTTGCAATCGTCATCTTTGCATCTTAATTGTCATCATTTCATCTTAATTGTCATCCCCGTATATCACTTGTCATCCCCGCATATCACTTGTCATCCCCGCGCAGGCGGGGATCCATACCACATCGTAAATACTGGATTCCCGCCTGCGCGAGAATGACAGAGGGTAGCCTATAACGACAATTCCAGGGCGACAAAATTATGGGGCACCAGGGGGCCGTTGTAATCGAAGGAGAAGTTATTGTCAAAGTGACCGGCGGCGGTAAATATCGCCTCTTCAAAAACCTTCTCATCCTGGCGCTCGACCAGACAGGAGAGATTCATCACTAAACGCTCATCGCGGCAGGGATTTTCTTTGATCTCAAGAGAGTGGCTTTTAAGAAACTTGCTAACCAGAGCGGTATGGCTTTCCCGATCCTGGTTGAGAAGATGATCAAAGAGTCGGCCCAACTCGATCTTGTCTTCATGGCTGGGGCCATGTTTTTTGATATAGTAACGATCCCGGGCCGAGCGCAACTCGGGGTGAGTTTCGACAAAGTATTTAAAAATATCGGGGACATTAAAGCTTACCTTAAGGATCATCTCCATCCGGTTTTTGACCCGTACGGCCTGCTCAAGTAGAGCTTCCCGATTATCGGCAAGTACGGTCTGTACCGCTTTTTTGGTCTCGGCCACCACGCCAAAAGCAACCGGCAAGGGGGTTGCCTCCTGCATCAGGGTAGTAAGAACTTTTTGATGGGCCGCCAGGTTGCGCCTTTCGGGACGTAACTTGTTATCAGCAACTTCACTGACAACCGCCGCAAAACCTTTGGCCGGAATCGTATAAACCTTTTCGGCCCCAATACCAATAGCCCCGAATTCGCGCTTTGCGGCACCCTCAATAATAGCATAAATATAGTAGCTCATGCCTTCACTTATAGCAAATCAAGCTTTTCGATGCGACTGTTTTTTTTCGCGTCTTAATAACGAATTTTAAAACCACCGC
>JANTGZ010000168.1 GCA_024762675.1 Thermodesulfobacteriota bacterium
AAACTCTTTTCTTGTAAGTCTTTAATTATTTAAGCTTAAAATGTTCCCATAGACTTAAATCGATTGGCAATCTAAAGGAGTATAAAAGAGTGATTGACAGTTTCGGCTACTCGCGCTATCTTTCGCGCCAGCGATTTTTCTTCAACCGGGACCTTAATATACATCGATTCCAAAGGCCTCAAAGATGATTTTTGTCAACATCCTTCTACCGATTTTTACAATCATCGCTCTTGGTGTCCTCTTCGAAAAGGTCAAAGGGCCGAATTTTAAATCGATCTCAGATTTAACCCTCTTTTTCTTTACTCCCTGCCTGATCTTTGCCGGCTTACTGAAGGGCCATGCCCAGATGGCCGCCTTTCTGCCCAAGGCGATCGCCTTCATGATCGCCTTGACTCTGATCTTCTGGGGGCTTTCTCTTGTCTGGGGGCGTCTGATTGGGCTTGACGACCGCCGTCAAAGCGCATTTTCGTTGACTTCTATTATGATGAATACCGGTAATTACGGTTTGCCTCTGGTACTCTTTGCGTATGGTCCAGAGGGCCTTTCTTACGGTGTGATCGTATTGGTGTTATTCACCTTTCCACTGGGGACTCTGGCAATCTATATTGCCTCCAGGGGGCGAGATAACGCTGCTAAAGCCCTGCTGGAGATGTTCAAAGTCCCCCTCTTTCACGCTATCATTCTGGCGACTGCCTGGCGTGTTTTTAAACTGCCAATGCCTGAAGTTATCTTTAAGGCTATCGATATGGTCGGTCAGGCGGCGATCCCCGGACTCCTGATGCTGTTGGGCATGCAGCTGGCTCGTACCAAACTTAAAGGTGATCTGTTGCCGATATTCTCGAGTAGCTTCCTAAGGTTGGTTCTTTCGCCGTTTATTGCAATATTGCTCTGTGCCATTCTCGATATACAGGGCTTACCCCGTAAGGTGCTTATCCTGCAAACCAGTACCCCGGCGGCGATCATTCCCCTTCTCTATGCCGTCAACTACGATACCCATCCCGAAATGGTGGCCGGTACGATCCTCGTATCCACTGTGTTGAGTGCGCTGACTTTAACCGGCCTGCTATTTTTCCTCGGGGTGTAAATCTTTTTTGAATAACAGCAATCTAGAAAGGGTTATGAGATGGAAAGAGCAGCGCTCATTATAATCGATATGGTTAAGGACTATTTTGCCGAAGATAAGGGGTATCCCATTACCCCTTTGGCTCAAGAGATAGTTACCCCTATCAACAAAGCGATAGGGCAGTTTAGGGAGAAGGGCTTTCCTGTTATATTTTCAACCGACGCTTTTCATGAGGATGATTTTATCTTTAACTCCCGCATGCATCCCCATGCCATAGCCGGTTCAGAAGGAGCTGAGGTTGTGAGTGATCTCGATATGCAAAAAGAAGATCTTTGGCTCCCGAAACCTCGGTTTTCCGCCTTCTTTGCCACTGGTTTGGAGAAGATCTTAAAAAAACAGCAGGTTACCCTTGTAGCGATAGCCGGCATCGCCACCAACTTCTGTGTTCTGACCACCGCTATGGATGCCCTTTGCTACGACTTTAAAGCCGTAATACTTGAAGATTGTTCGGCCGCATTTTCCCGGGAAATTCATGACCAGACTCTGGCCGCTTATCGGAGGAATCCACTCCATCCACTTTTTAAGATCATGACTTCAGAGGAGTTGCAAAAGGAGATATAGAAGTAATTAGCCTTTAGATGGTTTGTCGCTAAGATACGAGTTAGGTCTCATATTCGCAAATACCATTGTCGATCAAAGTTGCTCCGGACTCGGTATTTATGATCCGCCAAAGCGCTCTCCCCTTTGCGGTGTTCCAGATAAGTGTCTTTATCGGCACTCCGGGATAGAGATACTGCGAAAAACGGCAGGCCAGACGCTTTACGTTTTCCGGTCGCCCTGGCGTAAGTTTATTGACAAGGGCATGACAGCCGTAACCAAAGGTGCAGGCACCATGCATTATTGGTTTTTCGAAACCGGATTTTTTTGCAAATTCCGGATCGACATGGAGTGCGAAATAGTCCCCGGTGAGACGATACAGGAGGTGCTGGTTATCGGAAGGTGAAGCCTCTACAACATAGTCAGGCTTCGTATCTGGATATGTGACCTTGTGTTTTGGTGCTTCACTATTGCCGAATCCACCATCAAGTCGAGCAAAAAGGCTGTAGATGCTGGTAAATAGGCGGGTGCCATTGGCATGGAAGGTTTCACACTTCCCAACTACCAGAGCGCCTCTGTCCCGGCCCTTATCGTAGTAATTTGTAATTGCTCCCTCGGTTGTAAATGTTCCTTCTGGAGGAATTGTATTGTGAAAGATCAACTCCTGTTCTCCGTGCAGGATGCCGGTAAGATTTATGTTTGACACTTTTGCCATTTGCCAGAAAAAATCGAAGGTTGTTGCCAGGGAAAAGGTCGGTAAAACCTTCAACTTCTTCTCATAACAATACTCCATCTCGGTCGGGCCAGCCCCGACCGCAAGAGCGTACAGGATAACATCTCTCCATGAATAATCCCGGCTTAGGGGACCGATTCTCTTTCCGAGTGCGTTTTTATCAAGAGCCATTAAAAGATCCTCCTGTCAAGTTAACAATTGAATTATCCATTCTTTAGCGTAAATTGGTCCTTGTCGCAAGTAATAAGCCCGTCATGCTAGCATCATTATAGTTGTTTTCTCCTTGCAATTTGCACTCTTATGTATTATCCCGTGCGCTTCCATATGGTATTGCCGTAATAACTTTTTACTTAGCCATCCCGAGACTTGCTACGAGTGTATCAAGCTTTGCAAAGGGTCGGCCTCGTTAATGTGGGGAATGAATAATGATTTTAGAGACAATTGTTGTCGGTCCGTTGCAGGTAAATTGCTATCTGGTCGGTTGTGAGAAGAGCCGGGAGGTGGCGGTCATTGATCCTGGTGATGATGTTGAGCGTATTATTGAGAGTTTGAAAAAAGCGGACCTTAAGGCGGTTTACATTATTAATACTCATGAACACTTTGATCATGTGGGAGGGAATAAGCGCTTGCATGACGCGACCGGAGCGCAGATTTTGGCTCATAGCGCCAGTGCTGAGGAGATTACCAAGATCTCTAGCCGGGCTCTCTTGTGGGGGATGCGAGCCGAAGATTCTCCGCCAGTAGATCGGCTACTTGAAGAGGGAGATCTGGTAAAAATTGGTGAGAGCGTTACTTTGAAAGTTCTTGCAACCCCAGGTCACTCGCTGGGTTCAATCTCGCTGGCGGGTACAGGGTTTGCTTTCGTCGGGGATCTGATTTTCGCCGGCTCGATCGGGAGGACCGATTTCCCGGGAGGTGATTACGAGAC
Source organism: Thermodesulfobacteriota bacterium (assembly GCA_024762675.1). Lineage (GTDB taxonomy): Bacteria > Desulfobacterota > Anaeroferrophillalia > Anaeroferrophillales > Tharpellaceae > Tharpella. Next base: position 3,322 of record JANTGZ010000168.1, read on the forward strand.
TTTGATCAAGTCGGTAAGGGAGAAGATCTTTCCTCTGGGAGATGATGTGGTTCTCTACTCGGGGCATGGGCCAGCGACTACAGTTGGCCGGGAGCGGGCCACCAATCCTTTTTTCGCGTCTTAGGTTTTTCTTGAGCACTAAAATATCTTTACTTGGTGAGCTGGAAGAGATTCTGGGATATTCTTTTCGGAACCGTGAGCTTTTGCTCCAAGCTCTAACCCACAAATCATACGTCAATGAGAATCGCCATAAGGATGGCGACGGCGGGAATCTGATTGATAATGAACGCCTCGAGTTCCTCGGCGATGCCGTGCTTGAACTTTTGGTAAGTGAATATCTCTATAGGCAACACCCTGATAAGCCTGAAGGCGAGCTCAGCCGGATGCGGTCGCAAATTGTCAATAGTGAAGCTTTAGCTCGTTTTGCCGGGAAACTTGGTTTGGGAGATTTCCTTCGTCTCGGGAGGGGTGAAGAGAGACAGGGGGGGCGTTTAAGGACCTCTTTGCTGGCAGATGCTTTCGAGGCCTTGCTGGCAGCCCTCTATCTGGATAGTGCAATGGAGAACTTACAGGGGTTGGTGGAAGAGTTGGTAACCCGAGAATTGGTTTCTTCCTGGGTTGATTATAAATCACAGCTCCAGGAGAGGCTTCAGGAGGAGGTTGGCCGACCGCCGGTGTATAAACTGGTGGCGCGTCAAGGGGCTGATCATCAGCCTCTTTTTTTTGTTGAGGTGCATGATGGTTACGGCCGTCTTTTAGGGGCGGGAGATGGGACTTCGCGCAAAAGTGCGGAGCAGAGAGCAGCAGGTGACGCTTTACGGAGTTTGCAGGTTGACAAACAGGGTGACTCTGATAGCTGAGCATTACTTGTCGCTTAGTGGAAAGCCATCAATTTCCGGGAAAAAAATATTGACACAGTTGTGCTAGTTGTGCTAAACGGTTCAGCCTTGTTTTCGAGGGGTGCATTATTATTGCCGGCAGCCTTCGTGGAAAGCATGCAGGTTTAGTTGCCTACTTGGCTGTGTGCAGGCAGGTGTGGCTTGCGTTCAGAGGGTTGGCTTCTTTTTTTGTTGCTGGCGTAGCTCAACTGGAAGAGCAGCTGACTTGTAATCAGCAGGTTGCGGGTTCGAGTCCCATCGCCAGCTCCATTTATATTTAAAGGTTGAAATAGTACTTGGAGAGGTTCCCGAGTGGTCAAAGGGAACAGACTGTAAATCTGTCGGCAGAGCCTTCGGAGGTTCAAATCCTCCCCTCTCCACCATTTAATAAAGAAGCGCATTTTCTAAGCGGGAATAGCTCAGTTGGCTAGAGCGTCAGCCTTCCAAGCTGAGGGTCGCGGGTTCGAGTCCCGTTTCCCGCTCCATTCCGAAGAGCGTAGTAATTGGAGTATTTGCTGCAAAATTATCGATGACGGATGCGGTTCGGCCCACGTAGCTCAGTGGTGGAGCACTTCCTTGGTAAGGAAGAGGTCATCGGTTCAATCCCGATCGTGGGCTCCATTAAGATTTCGTATGAATTATTAAATTGACAAATTGCTTGACATATTTAATGTGTAAGTGACTGAGAGAGGAGATTAAAAAATGGCAAAGGAAAAATATGAGCGCACCAAGCCTCATGTAAATGTTGGTACGATTGGCCATGTTGACCACGGAAAAACTACACTGACGGCGGCTATTACCAAGGTTTTAGCACTT
>JANTGZ010000169.1 GCA_024762675.1 Thermodesulfobacteriota bacterium
GGTGCCACCTTTGCCGACCTTAAGCGCCCGGGGGCGCCAAGGTTGATAATCAATGCAACCGACCTGGCCTCGGGAATGCAGTTTCCTTTCGTTCCCAAATATTTCAACCTGCTTTGTTCCGATCTCTACAGCTATCCGATTTCCCGTGCAGTTGCGGCCTCATCGGCAGTGCCGGTCCTTTTTTCTCCGATTACCATCGAGAATTTTGCCGGAAGTTGCGGTTACACGCCACCGGTCTGGTTGAAAGATGCAGCCTCGGACGACTCGCTGACCACCCGAAAATTGGTGGCCCGGGGTTTAGAAACATTAATGGATCGCGAGAAACGCCCCTGGCTCCACCTTGTGGACGGCGGCATTGCCGACAACCTCGGTTTACGTCCCTTTTTCAATGTGGTGGCACTGCTCGGTGACCCGCAAACCGCATTTGCAAAAACCGGCCATCCCGAGGTCAAGAAAATTCTTATAATTTCAGTCGATTCTCATGCTTTCAAGGACAACAAATGGACCCTGGAGCAGAAAGCGCCGTCGCTCTCGATGATCATCGGCAGCATCAGCGCCGACCAGATCAGTCGCTACAGTCTTGACACCATCGATATCGTTCGTTCCTCCTATACAAAGTGGGCTGCTGATATTTCAAGTCCACAGCGCCCGGTAACCTTTAACTTCGTCAACGTCAATTTTGAAGCTGTTAAAGACGCTGCTGAACGCCAGGCTCTGAACAATATCGGCACCAACTTTAACCTTTCCGACAAATCGGTGGATCGACTTATTGCAGCTGGTCGCCTGGTTTTGCGAGAATCAAAGGAGTTTCAGGAGTTTCTCAATAGCTTCCATAAATAAGTGCCGCCAAGAGCATTTGATTTTATATCACCCAGTGTAGAGCACCCATTTCTAATGGCAAAGTTGGGGAGTCAAGTATGAAATCAGTACCTCAAGAAATTTTAGATCAAGCTAAAAACTGTCCTTACAATTTTGCTTGTCTAAAAAATTTAGACCACGAACAATGTCAGAAAACGCATCTGAAAGCCTACAAGCTGAATGAGATTATTCCTAAAGATGGGGTTGATATTGATTGCAATCCTTACCTGATAAACTTTGAAAACTTAAAAGTTTCCTATTGTGCCTGTCTTGTTTATAGCTATATCCACAAATAGCCCTTCTATAATTGAGGTTCAATGGCAGGTTTTGACGTGGCAATTCAAAAGTATCTATTATGATTTTCAGATCAAAATAGTTGAGAGGAGAGAAAATTGAAAACCAAAAAAAAGTTACATTACTTGTTGCTGATGTGCAGTATACTCTTTGCCGCTGTCCCTATCGCGCAAGCTGAGTCCTACGATTATCCTATAGATGATCCGATTGCGGCAACAATCTTGTCAACCCCGCCCCAAGCGAGGGCATCTCTGCCGCAAACCATTCGGGTAAAGCAGTATCAAACCATTGATATCTTTCCGGATCGAGATGTACCGGAGGTCTTCTGGTACAACAAAGAGATGCTTTACTCAGTGGCTTACCATAAGGAAAAAGCCCCGGTTATCTTTATGATTGCCGGAACCGGGGCCGGTTATGATTCCGCCAAGATGAAGATGATGCAAAAAGCTTTTTTCGAGGCTGGTTTTCATGTTGTCGCTTTAAGCTCTCCCACCCATCCTAATTTTATTGTTTCAGCATCAAGTTCCGGGATGCCGGGTGATATTCAATCCGATGCCAAGGATCTCTACAATGTCATGGAAAAGATCGTGCAAAAGAGCAAGAGGAAGGATCTGATTGGTGATTTTTATCTCACCGGCTACAGCCTTGGTGGCACCCAGGCTGCCTTTGTTGCAAAACTGGATGAAGATAGAAAGGTCTTTAATTTTAAGAAAGTTTTGATGATCAACCCGGCTCTGAACATCTATGATTCGGCCATCAAGCTTGACAAAATGTTAACCGATAATATCCCCGGCGGCATGAAGGAGTTTAATGCTTTTTATAGAAAATTGATGAATAATATCACTCAATCCTATGTCCAGGGGGACTTTGTTGATCTCTCTCTCGATTTTTTCTACAGTGCCTACAGTGAGATTCTTCCCAGTACTGAAGAAGGTGAGGCCGTAATCGGTTTCTCCTTTCGTATATCCCTGGCCAACCTGCTTTTTACGGCTGATGTCGTGACCAACAGTGGTTACATCGTGCCGAAAAATCTGAAACTGTTTCGCACTGATTCACTGACTGACTATTGCAAAGTTGCTGCCCGAGGCAATGGTTTCAGCGAATATGTCGAAAATATTGTCTATCCCGTTTTCAAAGCTAAAGAACCCGGTCTAAGTTTACGTGAACTGGTTGACCAAAGCAGCCTGCGGGTTCTGGAAAATTATTTACAAAAAAGTGACAAAATCGGCCTGGTGACAAATGCCGATGATTTCATCCTGGCAGAGGGGGATGTTGAGTATTTCGAGCAGGTTTTTGGGGCCAGAGCAAAAATTTATCCCCGAGGCGGCCATTGCGGTAATATGGCATACACAGACAATGTTGCCTACATGGTAGATTTTTTTAAAAAATAGGGGATTAAAACGATGAAAACAAAAAAAACAACTTCAATAATATATCTTCTCACACTTTGCCTTATTCTTGCTCTCGTTAGTGGCTGCGCCAGTAAACAGGGTTCCCGTCATGACGAAGGTTTAAAAATCATACAGGCGAAAAAACCGGTCAGCGAATTTGTCAACAAAGATATTATCTATGCGGTTGATGCTTATGATCCCTGGGAGTGCTTTAATCGGGATATGTATATGTTCAACTACTATTTTGATAAATATGTATTCCTGCCAATTGTTAGCGCTTACGAGTTTATCCTGCCCGATTATGTTGAGGATCGTATCTCCGGGATATTCAATAACCTTGGTGAGCTAAGTAATCTGACTAACAATATCCTGCAACTTAAAGGCAAGAGTACTGCCATTACGGCTGGCCGGATCGTGGTGAATTCTACTGTCGGTTTGGCGGGGATGTATGATCCTGCGAGTAAATGGGGGATGCCTGAACACGATGAGGATTTCGGCCAAACCCTGGGCCATTATGGTGTTGGTGCCGGTCCCTATCTGGTCTTGCCGGTAATGGGCCCCTCCACTTTGCGTGATACTTCAGGTCTGGTCGTTGATACGGCGGCGCGCACGGCCATGTGGAACTGGGCCTGGGACGATGTTTTTGATAACGTCAGTGGTAGCAATGAGTCAAAAATCAGACTTGCTGTTGATGCAACCGAAGCCATAGATGCCCGACATAATATCTCATTTCGTTACTACCAATCAGGTTCTGCTTTGAATATGACCTGATTCGCATGCTCTATCTCGAAAAGAGAAAAATGGATATTGCCAAGTAAAAACTGGTACATCTTCATATGTTGTACGAAAGGGGGCAGCGAAAACTGCCCCCTTCTTCAGGCACCTGTTTTAGTGGTGGTCAGTTGGTCGGCACCGTAACAATCGGTGCTGCGCTTTGTCCACCGGTCTCGGTCAAAGAGAACAGCATCATCAGAAAGGTAAACAAACGTTTCGAAGGATAGTCCCGGTCATCAATCCAGAACCAATGCTCACGGTACTTTACCGAAACAAAATTATCTTTGGGCTCTGATTTTCCACTGTGAATATTGACAAGTGGAGGGAGCCCTTTAACGGTTCCGGTGCTGGCGTCCCTCGAGGCATAGACACGACCATCAGCAATATCGGTTTCCGGAACATCTATATATGATGAAAAATCGATCATAACCTGCAGCATAGAGCGGCTCAGAATGGCAATTTCTGTTGCATCCTGAGTGAAAGAGCCATAACTCACCGTGAATTCCCTGGCGTCTTGCCTCAGACCCAGAATTTTCCTGACCTTGCTCAGTTCCTCAACGATGAGTGTATCTTGCAAAGGGCGAAAAAACATCACGAATACTTGACTTTCGCCGATCGGCATAACCCGCATACCGAGGCCGCCGTGCTTCTGGATCTTGGCCAAAGCGGCAATTAATTCAGGAAATTGCTGGTCGGCCCCGCGTCCGGCAAGAGATCCGCCATAACTGTTTTCAATTCCGTTAATTGTATGTACGCAGATGCGTAGAACGTAATCTACAGGATAGCCACTTTGGACCAGAAACAAGATTCCAGGTATCGGGATCGGTGTCATCAGGCTCTTGGTAAATTTTTCCCCGCTCAACGGTGAATAGGTAATTGTTGGCCGATCAGTATATTTCGCACTACCACCGATATTCTGTGCATTGCTTGACGGCGGATTCGTCCACGAAGCGCCCAGCTGAACCTGGCTCTCCACAGCATATTGATTGATCACCGAAGTTACATCCATGAACACCGGGGCATCAGCATAGCGGGTTTTCACCAGGTTCAATAGGGTTTGCCGCTTCCAGGATTCCGAAATGGCTGTGACATAATCAAAACGATCACGGGAGATGGTTTTAGGACCGATTCCGGCACAACCAACCAGAGGAATTAGAATAAACAGCAGAAACCCTTTTTTCAGCCATAGCGTAAACCTACAAACCGTAAAGCTTGGTTGCCCCCTTTTCGTATGCTGTGTTTCCATAGGGCATCCCCCTTTTGTTTAAAAAATTATGGATTTTTGGTGTCCGAGTCTCTTGTAAAGGTGTCGAGAAAATTTTGTCCAATCGGTCTCTAAAAAAAAGAGCTCCATATAACAGTATCCAGATAGGTAATGTCATAAGGTGCTCTTTATGATTATCTGCAAAAGGGCAAATAGTGAAAATTACCGCCGATGGTCTTTCTGTAAATAAAGATATCCCAATCCCGCACTGGCGCCATAACCTTTAGTTCCGTCTAAGGCCAGCGGCTGCAGTGAAATACTGCCATCAAAGCCTCCAAGCAGTACCTGGACTCCACCACCTACCCCCAGTTGGGCTGACACTTTTGTCCCGAAATATTTCCCCTGCAAGGCATAAGAGCCGGTCTTGTAATC
>JANTGZ010000170.1 GCA_024762675.1 Thermodesulfobacteriota bacterium
GAAGAGGAAGAGGTTGATCAACTGCTTGATATCAAACCCGTAGATGGTGAACTTAAATTCCGGGACCGGGCTATTTTAGAGTTGATGTATGCCAGCGGCCTGCGGGTCTCCGAAGTGGTTGGGCTTGATATTGGTAATCTTAGTTTTGCCGATGCCGTGGTTCGGGTCATGGGCAAAGGTCGTAAAGAACGGCTCGTCCCTTTGGGGCGGGTCGCCGCTAAAGCTCTTGAGAGCTACCTTGAGAAGAGACAGAAAGCCGATGTCGGGGCTGGTGATGCTCTCTTTCTCAACGCCCGCGGCGGGCGTTTGAGCGCCCGTTCAGTTTCGAGTCTGGTTAAGAAATATGGGCTTGTTGCAGGTTTGCAGAAACCATTGACTCCGCATGCCGTGCGCCACTCTTTTGCGACTCACTTGTTGCAAAACGGGGCTGATCTCAGGGTTATTCAGGAGCTTTTAGGGCATAGCTCCCTTTCGACGACGCAGCGCTATACCCATGTTGATGTTAAAAGGTTGCTGGAAGTCTACGACAAAGCTCATCCTTTAGCTTCTGAAGAGGATCGGGTATCGGGTTCGGAATCATAAGAAGTATTTTTTTAAAAACAATAGGAGCAAAGATGTTTAGAGGAACAACAATTCTCGCGGTTCGCCGTGAAAAGCTGGTTGCCATGGGCGGTGACGGTCAGGTAACCTTGGGTGATACCGTAATGAAGCACGGCGCTCGCAAGGTACGTTGGCTCTACGATGATCAGGTTCTGGCCGGTTTTGCCGGTTCCACGGCCGATGCCTTTACTCTTTTTGAACGTTTCGAGGAGAAGCTGGAGCTCTATAACGGCAATCTGACCCGGGCCGCCGTCGAGATGGCCAAGGACTGGCGTATGGATAAGATGCTGCGCCGCTTAGAGGCCCTGATGATTGTCGCGGATGAGGAGCATATCTTTGTGATCTCCGGTAATGGCGACGTCATCGAACCTGATGACAACGTGGTGGCGATCGGTTCCGGCGCACCCTATGCCGAGGCCGCTGCCCGTGCCATGCTGCGGCACTCGGAACTTGAGGCCGCTGACATTGTTAAGGCCGCGATGAAGATCACCTCTGAAATCTGTATCTATACAAATGATCGTTTAACCCTGGAGATCCTGCCCAAAGAGCAGGAAGAAGAGTCTGAGGATAATAAATAGATGTCAACATTAACCCCGAAAGAGATAGTTGTTGAACTTGATAAATATATTGTCGGCCAGGATGACGCCAAGCGGGCGGTCGCGATTGCTTTGCGTAACCGCTGGCGGAGGCAGCAGGTGGATCCGGCTTTACGTGATGAGATTGCGCCCAAAAATATCATCATGATCGGCCCCACCGGGGTCGGTAAAACCGAGATTGCCCGGCGCCTGGCAAAACTTGCCAAAGCTCCCTTTATCAAGCTTGAGGCCTCGAAGTTTACTGAAGTCGGATATGTTGGTCGCGATGTCGAATCGATGATTCGTGATTTGACTGAGCTCGCCGTCACTATGGTCAAGCAGGAGGAGACCGAAACCGTTTATGCCAAGGCTAAAGATATTGCCGAAGAGTGCCTTCTTGATCTCCTGTTGCCACCGGTCAAAGCTCCACCTCCGGAGCCGGAACCCGAGCCTGAAGAAGATGTAATAGAAGTGACTATTGATGATAGTTTTGGTGAGGTGGAGCTGCCTCAAGCCAGTGCTGTGGATCAGGAACAGCAAGTTGAGGAACGCCAGCAAAAAACCCGTGAGAAGCTGCGTAAACTCTTTCGCAAGGGTAAGCTTGACGATCGCAGTGTCGATTTGGAGATTACCCAGCAGGCGACCCCGGTGGTCGAGATCTTCTCGGCTGGTGGTTTTGAAGAGATGGACATAAATATCAAGGATATGTTTGAAAACTTGATGCCGAAACAGACTAAAAAGAAGAAGGTCAAGGTTCCCGAGGCTTACGAGATCCTGGTCGAGCGTGAAGCCCAGCGGATGGTCGATATGGACAAAGTCGTCAGTGAGGCTAAATGCCGGGTCGAGCAGAACGGTATTGTCTTTCTTGATGAGATCGATAAGGTTGTGGCCCGTGAAGGGACTTCATCCCCCGATGTTTCGCGTGAAGGCGTACAACGTGATCTCTTGCCGATTGTTGAAGGCTCTTCAGTTAATACCAAATATGGTATTGTCAAGACCGACCATATCCTTTTTATTGCGGCCGGCGCTTTTCACGGAACCAAACCCTCAGACCTGATTCCCGAGATGCAGGGCCGTTTCCCGATTCGGGTGGAACTTGACTCTCTAGACCGGGATGACTTTATTCGCATCCTGCAGGAGCCTGAAAACGCTTTGATCCGCCAATATGTCGAATTGATGAAAACCGAAGGAGTTACCCTGGAAATCGGCAAGGATGCGATCGAGCAACTTGCGGAAATCGCCTGTCTGGTTAACGAAAAACATGAGAATATAGGGGCCCGGCGCCTGCATACGGTATTAGAGTGCCTGCTTGATGAGGTCTCCTTTAATGCCTCCGAAATGGATGGTGTGACCGTTAAGGTAGATGCCGATGAGGTGCGCCGTAAATTGGATGACGTGGTCGAAGATGAAGACCTGAGCCGTTACATCCTGTAGGGACAGCCCCCCGTGTCTGTCCGCAAATTGTGTTTGCCCGCAATTCATGTCTGTCCGCAAACCATGCCAACCCACATTGTAAACTGGATGTGAAAAGATGGAAAAATATCTGCAGAAAGCCGCGATTTTAAGTGAGTCCCTGCCCTATATCAGAAAATTCTATGGTAAAACTCTGGTCATTAAATATGGTGGTCATGCCATGGTCGATGAGGAGTTGCAGGAATCTTTTGCCAAGGATGTGGCTCTGCTGAAATTTATCGGTATCAATCCGGTTATTGTCCACGGTGGTGGGCCGCAGATCGGCTGTGTTCTAGATCGAATGGGCATTGAAAGCTCCTTTGTTCAGGGTATGCGGGTCACCGACCAGGACACCATGGATGTTGTTGAGATGGTGCTGGTCGGTAAGGTTAACAAGACGATTGTCAATCTTATCAATCAGCACGGTGGTGTCGCTGTGGGTTTGAGTGGTAAAGATGGACGTCTGCTCCAGGCCGAAAAACTGTTGATGTACGATACCCCCAAGGCTGATCGTCCGCCGGAGATCATCGATGTCGGCAAAGTCGGCCGGGTTGCTAAAGTTAATCCTGAGATCCTCAACCGCCTTGATGAGGCAGGTTTCATTCCGGTGATCGCCCCGGTCGGGGTTGACGAAGCGGGTGAGACTTACAATATTAATGCTGATCTTGTAGCCGGGGCCATGGCTTCGGCTTTGAAAGCAGAGAAGCTGGTACTCTTAACCGATGTTCCCGGGGTCAGCAATCTTGCCGGTGAGTTATTGAGCAGTCTAAATCGTCTGGAGGTTGAAGCACTGGTTAAAAGCGGTGCGATCAAGGGCGGGATGTTGCCCAAAATCGGCTGCTGTCTTGATGCTCTGCAAGCTGGGGTCTCTAAAACCCATATTGTTGATGGCCGTCAGCCTCATTGTCTGTTGCTTGAGATCTTTACGCCCGAAGGCGTCGGCACTGAGATACTGGGATAATTATGCACCTTCTTGAAGGTCGTCATCATATTGTGGTTCCCTGTTCGCCCGGTGTTGCCCCTTTTCTGTCCCGCGAACTGCGTGATCTGAAGATGCCGATCATTGAAGAGCGCGCCACCTCGGTGACCAGCAAGGGTGGCTTTTCCGACGTTTTGCGACTCAACCTCAATCTTCGTACCGGGCAGCGTGTTTTGTGGCGTCTGGCGGCTTTTAAGGCTTCCGACCCTGATCAACTCTACGAAAAACTGATGCCTCTGGCCTGGGAAGATCTGGTTACGCCGGATGGTTATTTTTCAGTTACCTCGGTGGTCGATAATCCGACTATCAGGGACAGTCGCTTTGCCAATATCAGAGTAAAGGACGCAATTGTCGACCGTTTGCGCCGCCGTTGCGGCCGTCGTCCCGACAGCGGCCCGCGCCGTGATAAACTGGTTTTTCATCTCTTCTGGCAGCAGGACGAAGTCAAAATCTACCTTGATACTTCAGGGCCGACCCTGGCTCAGCGCGGTTACCGTCTTGATCCCGGTAAGGCCCCTCTACGCGAAACCCTGGCCGCAACCCTGATTCTGGCCAGTGGCTGGAACGGTTCCAAAAACTTTGTTAATCCGATGTGCGGTAGCGGTACCCTGGTTATAGAAGCGGCCCTTTTGGCACAAAACCGAATCCCGGGGCTCTTGCGAGAAGCCTACTCTTTTCAGTCGCTGGCGGGATATAAGAGTGCAGAGCTTCGGACTCTTCAGGCTCAAGCCCGCCGAGCCGCCCGTCCAGACCGAAAAATCCGTTTGATCGCCACCGATATCGATCCTCAGATGATCCAGGTTGCCAAAGAGAATGCGGTTCGCGCCGAAGTTGATGATGTCATAGAGTTTGTCACCTGTGATTTTGCCGAGACCCCGGTGCCCGAGGGTGGCGGAGTCCTTTTTTGTAACCCCGAATATGGGGTTCGTCTCGGCGAAGAGGAGGAACTCAAAATCACCTACCGCCGCTTCGGCGATTTCCTCAAACAGAAAGGTTCCGGTTACGAGGCCTTTATCTTCAGCGGCAATCGCAACCTTTTAAAAGAGGTCGGTCTGCGCCCGGCCCGGCGCTGGCATTTTGACAACGGCGGTATCGCCTGCGAACTCGCCGCTTATCCGCTCTATACCGGCAGCCTGATAAAACCCAAAACCGATTCCGACCAGCCAAATCCTGCTTGACAGTCAGCCTATTTTTTTGTTAAAAGCCAGACCCCGTGCCGGAGTGGTGAAATTGGTAGACGCACGGGACTCAAAATCCCGCGGGGGCGACCCCGTGTCGGTTCGATTCCGACCTCCGGCACCATTTAATATAAAAAAAGGCCC
>JANTGZ010000171.1 GCA_024762675.1 Thermodesulfobacteriota bacterium
CTAAAGCCCCACCGACTACCAAGGCCAGAGCTAAGCGGGCCATAAACTGCAGAGATTTTTCAAAAAAATAGTAAAAGATTACCAGACCTACTGTGACTCCGGAGAGCAAGAGCAGAATATAAGCCTTCAACGAGCTCTCAATCCCGCTGAAAATTCCAAAAGCAACTCCCGAATTCATGACCAGAGTCAACGAGAAAAAACCGTCTATAATCTTCTTTGAATAGATCGGAGAAAGGTGCTGCAAAGCCAAAGCCTTGCTCCACAGATCTAAGGCGAGCACACTCCCAACAACAATAATCAGCAACCGCAGTCGACGGGTTTTACTGACGACTGACGACTGACGACTGACATCTGAAAAATTCATTAATTTTTCAGAACCGCACGCGCCTTCAAGCGCAGGGCCTGGAGACGGATAAAACCTTCGGCATCATATTGATCGTAGACCATATCCTCTTCAAAGGTAGCCATTTCCGGCTGATAGAGTGAGACCGGAGATTTGCGACCGACCACAACACAGTTACCTTTATAGAGTTTGAGACGCACAGTACCATTAACATTCTCCTGAGTCTTATCGACCAGGGCCTGGAGGGCTTCACGTTCCGGGGCAAACCAGAAACCGTTATAAACCATGCGGGCATATTCGGGAATTAGAGAGTCACGCAGATGCATAGCATCACGGTCCATAGTCAAAGATTCGACTGCGCGCCGCCCATGGTAGAGAATAGTACCACCCGGGGTTTCATAAACGCCCCGCGACTTCATACCGACAAAGCGATTTTCAACCATATCGACGCGACCAATACCGTTGGCCCCACCAAGTTCATTAAGCCTCGTCAAGAGAGCCGCTGGACTCAGTTTTTCACCATCGACGGCAACCGGATCGCCTTTTTCAAACTCAATCTCACAATAGGTAGCTTTATCGGGAGCTGATTCCGGTGAAACCGAGAGCTGAAACATCTCCTCATCGGGTTCCCGCCAGGGATCTTCAAGCACTCCGCCTTCAAAACTGATATGCAGAAGATTACGGTCAGAACTATAAGGTTTATCCTTGGAAACTGGGATCTGAATATTATGTTTTTTTGCATATTCGATCAGTTTCTCGCGCGAATTCAGGCCCCAATCACTACGCCATGGGGCGATCACCGTGATCTTGGGCTCCAGTCCATAGAAAGTCAACTCGAAACGAACCTGATCGTTACCTTTTCCGGTAGCCCCATGCGCGACCGCATCAGCCCCTTCAAGACGGGCAATCTCAATCTGGCGCTTGGCGATAAGAGGCCGGGCGATCGAAGTTCCCAAGAGGTAAACCCCTTCGTAGATGGCATTAGCACGGAATATAGGGAAAACAAAATCGCGGACAAACTCTTCGCGAAGATCGTCGATATAGACTTTCGAGGCTCCGGTCTTAAGCGCCTTCTCCTCAATTCCGTCAAGCTCGGTCCCGAGCCCGACATCGGCTGCAAAAGCGATCACCTCACAGTTATACTCCTCTTTGAGCCAAGTCAGGATAACCGATGTATCGAGTCCACCGGAATAGGCGAGAACAATTTTTTTAATATCACTCATGACATTTCCCCTCCAACTTTTTCCACTTCTCTGTTTAACAAGGTTACCAGCAAAGCTTTCTGGACGTGAAGTCGATTCTCAGCCTGGGTAAAAATCAAATCCTGATAACGCTCAAAAACCGAGGCCGTAATCTCTTCACCGCGATGGGCCGGCAAACAATGCAGAACCAGCGGATCTTTAGCCACCTGAAGCAACTTATCATTGATCTGATATCCGGCAAAAGCTTGCCGCCGTTCCCGGACCTCATCTTCCTGGCCCATACTGGCCCAGACATCGGTATTTAAAACCGCAGCTCCCTGCGCTGCCACCAGCGGATCCAGGACTACAGCCACCTTGCCTCTATCAGACTGCAGGTTGGCCTGCTCAAGCAAAGCCGCATCGGGCTCATAACCAGCCGGGCAGGCGATTTTGAGATCAAGACCAAAACGCAAAGCGGCATTGATCCAGGAGTTGGCCATATTATTACCGTCACCGATATAAGCGACCTTGAGACCGGCGAGATCGGACCCGAGACGCTCTTTAATAGTAAAGATATCGGTCAGCACCTGACAAGGATGCAAAAAGTCAGTAAGTCCGTTAATAACCGGTACTGTAGCATAGCGGGCCAGGGTTTCGACCTCGGCATGATCAAAGGTACGAATCATGATACCGTCAACATAACGAGAGAGAACCCGGGCCGTATCCTTGAGCGGCTCGCCGCGACCGACCTGGGTATGGACTGAACTCATAAAAACCGCCTGGCCGCCAAGCTGGAACATTCCGACCTCAAAAGAGACCCGAGTCCGGGTAGACGATTTTTTAAAGATCATAGCCAGACTTTTGCCCGCCAGGACTTGAGAAAATTTCTCGGGCTCTGCCTTGAGTTTGGCCGCCAGGGTCAGCAACGATTCAAGGTCGGTTCGCGACCATTGAGCAAGATCGAGAAAGTCTTTATGCTTGTCGGTTTTTGACATCTGTCAATACCTCGGTCAATATTTGCAACAGAGTCTCAATTTCCGCCTTTTCAATAATCAATGGCGGGGTAATCCGTAAGGTATTGTCACCGGCCGACCCTACCAGCAGACGATGTTTGAGACAAATGCCAACAACCTCTGCAACCGGAACCTGTAAATCGACGCCGACCATCAGGCCAAGCCCACGAATCTCGCCGATAATTTCCGGGAAACTTTGCTTGAGTCGCTGCAAACCATCGATAAGAAAAGCTCCCGTCTTGGCCACTTTGTCAACAATCCCTTGATCGCGCACGGTTTCAAGAGTTGCCAGAGCTGCGGCTGAGGCCAGGGGATTGCCGCCAAAGGTCGAAGCATGGCTTCCGGGGCCAAAATGACACATCACCCGATCGCCGGCGAGCATGGCACCAATCGGAAAACCATTACCCAAGGCCTTGGCAGCAGTCATGATGTCGGGAGCGATAGCGCTGTGTTGATGGGCGAAAAAAGCTCCGGTTCGGCCAATCCCGGTCTGAACCTCATCGAAGATCAACAACACTCCTCGTTCATCACAAAGCTCTCGTAACCGATTTAAATAGCCGGCAGCCGGAAGAATCACCCCGCCTTCTCCCTGAACCGGCTCAACCAACACCGCACAGGTCTTTTCCGTGATCGTGGCTGCCACCGCTTCTACATCATTAAAGGGAACATAGTCAAAGCCGTCGAGCAGGGGCTGATAACCGGTTTGCACCTTTTTTTGGCCGGTAGCCGTAATCGTGGCCATAGTCCGCCCATGAAAAGAGTGGTGCATGGTGATTATACGTTTGGCACCCTCCCCTAAAACCTCATGACCGTAACGCCGGGCCAGCTTGATCGCCGCCTCATTAGCCTCAGCACCGGAATTGCAGAAAAAGACCTTCTCGGCAAAAGAGAGTTCGCATAAGAGTTTCGCCAGGCGGGCCTGAGGCTCGATATGGTAAAGGTTGGAGACATGCATCAACTGGGCAGCCTGGGCTGCAATCGCGGCACTTACCTGAGGGTGGCAATGACCAAGGTTACAAACCGCAATCCCGGCCAGACAATCTAGGTACTCATTGCCTTCGGCATCCCAGAGTTTAACCCCCTCCCCTTTGACCAAGGCCAAGGGAAAGCGATTATAAGTCGGCGCGATATAGTTTTCAGTTAAAGCAAATATTTCTTCAGAATTCATAATTCCAACTCATCATTTGAGAATGGCAAAGAAAAATATTCAGATGCGAGGCACGAGAAACCTGAGGAATGAGGCGTACAAACAGTACGCCGCAGTGACAAAGGTTTTGAGTAACGAAGCACCCCAAGAGTACTTCCTCGCTAGCGATCAGGGCGCGGTGAATATTTTTCAGCGCCACTATGACAAACCGGGGATTTTGAGACCGCCGGTCAATTTACTCATCTCATCGGTCATCATTGCCTGAGACTCCCGCAGCGCTTGATTGGTGGCCGCCAGAACCAGATCCTGCAACATCTCGATATCGTCGGGGTCAACGGCTTCGGGCTCCATAACGATCGAGAGGATCTCCTGTTTGCCGTTGGCAACCACTTTGACCATGCCGCCCCCGGCTGAAGCCTCAACCGTCCGCTTGCCGACCTCTTCCTGCATTTTGGCCATGCGCGCCTGCATCTGCTGCGCCTGCTTCATTAAATTTCCCATTCCTTTAGCCATTATAATATTCTCCTCACCCGGTAAAACCGGAATCAAAAAGGTTTGCATTTATAGAATGTCAACCTGATATTTAGTTTTTTTTAGTTTCTACTTTGCGCCTTCATCCTTCATCCTTCATCCTTCATTTCCTTGGTTTGATCTCGGTAACCCGACCACCGAAACGGTCACTGATAAAACATACGGCGGGATCCTTAAAGATCTCCTCCTTGGTCGGCAAGGGGCGCCGCCGACCGGGACTTGAAGGAGCACCGTTGCGCTTGCTCGAATGTCCGGCAGCATCTGAAGGAGCTCTAAATTGAAGCTCCAAGTTATCACTGTGACCCCTGAATTCGGCCCAAAGTGATAAAATATCCTGTTTAACACTCTCCTGATCAAGCAGAGCCTGGGCGTGTGGGGCAACCTCCAGCAAAAGAGTGGCACCATTGACCGACTGCAACCGGGAACGCTGCAGCATCGCCCCCAGACGGGCATCCTTGTTCGCCAAACGTTCAAGAAAAACATCCCACTGCGCCTGCTGATTTTCCTCTACAGGTTCAGTTGCCGTCTGCACTTCCTTATTTGCTTTTA
>JANTGZ010000172.1 GCA_024762675.1 Thermodesulfobacteriota bacterium
TTTAACTGTGAGCTGCCGACCCCGAGCCCGGCCCCCACCGAAAGACAAAAAAGATATCTTGTCTACATCGATAATTACTGCATGGGGAGTGGCGACGAAAAACTGGGGCGCATTCTTATGAAGGCTTTTCTAAAAACTCTGCCGGAGCTGGAGAGTCTCCCGGAAAGCATCGTTTTTGTCAACAGCGGGGTTTTTCTAACCACCACTGACTCCCCTGAACTTAATACCATTAAATCCCTGGAAGGAGGAGGTTGCAACATTCTGGTTTGCGGCACCTGCCTTGACTTCTATAATCTCAAGGAGAAGCAGGGCGTCGGTCAAGTCTCCAACATGTTCGAGATTGCAACCCTCTTGCGCGGTTCAGATAAGGTAGTCATGCCGTGATCTACCTTGATAACGCAGCCACCTCATACCCCAAACCCAAGACCGTTTTGCCGGCCTTGCAGAACTACCTCGAGAATGTCGGAGCCAGCCCGGGACGTTCCGGACATCAACTGGCGGCAAATGCCGGCAGAATCCTCTTTCAGACCCGCAAAGCTCTAGCCCGACTCTTCCAATTAAGCGATCCGGGCCGCATCATCTTTACTGAAAACGCTACCGCCGCTCTTAACCTTGCCCTTTTCGGCCTATTGCAACCCGGCGACCGGGTTTTAACCAGCGGCCTCGAACATAATGCCGTCATGCGCCCGTTGCGCCGCCTTGAAGAGCTTCACAAAATTACTGTCGATATCCTCCCAGGTACGGCCACAAGCCATTACGATCTAAATCTTTTAGAGCAGTGGTGCGACCAGAAAAAATACCGGCTGGCTGTCATTAATCACGGCTCAAATATCATCGGCAGCCTGGCACCGCTCCAAAAAATACTGCCAATTCTAAAAGAGCACAATATCATCTCGGTAATCGACGGAGCCCAAAGTGCCGGAGCCTATCCGATCAATCTCAGCACCCTGGAGCCTGACGTTTTTTGCTTTACCGGCCACAAGAGTCTCTACGGCCCCCCGGGAACCGGCGGACTCTATATTAGAGAGGGGATTGAACCGGAACCGCTGATCTATGGCGGTACCGGCAGCCGCTCCGAGACCGAATATCAACCGGAGTTCATGCCGGATAAATACGAAAGTGGCACACCCAACACCTTAGGACTGGCCGGTCTCAAGGCTGGCCTCGAATTCATTGAAACAACCGACCTTAGAAATATAATTGGGCATGAAAGAGGACTGGCGGACAACCTGCGAGACAACCTTAAAGAGATCCCCGGCCTAAACCTCTGCGAACCCCGATCTGACGATGAGAGACTACCGGTCATATCTTTTACGATTACAGGCTTGAGCCCATCCGAAATCGGCTACCGGCTGGATCGGGAATTTTCCATTATGACCAGGGTCGGTCTTCACTGCGCCCCACGCGCTCACCAGAGCGTCGACACATTCCCGCAGGGTACGGTGCGCCTTGCACCGGGCTACTTCAACAACTCAGAAGAGGTCGAAAAAACTATAGAGGCGATCTCGATAATTGCCGGAAGCCGTCATGACTGACTTGGGATTGATGGATTTACGCCTGATTTTTCACTCGATTCACAACGTCATGCTGGCTGAAGAGCTTCTCCTTGAAGCCGACGTCCCGATAGAAATGATACCGGTGCCCAGAGAGATCAGTTCAGACTGCGGCATGTGTCTGGCCTGCCGCCTTAAAGATCTGGAGAGGATCAGGGAAAGTTTTAAGAAAAAGCCGTTTACCAGCAGTATCACTATCTACGAAAGCAATAAACCTGACCCTGACTTCAAACTTCTACTGACCCTGTCCTAGATACTCATCACTTCTTGATCTTTTTGATCAGGCTGTCCTCTTTAGGAAAGAGGTCGGCTAATTTTTTCTGCACGACTTTTGCTTCATCTCTGGTGGTTCCACCGGGAATCATCACCCTTTGCCAGACTCCCTTATCCTTAAGATCGACCTCTACCTGATAGGCGGCAAAGCCCTTTTCCTGCAACATCGCAAGCTGGCGATCGGCTCGTTTCTGGCTCTTGAAAGAGCCCATGTGAATAGCGTAGTAATATACCGGGTAAACTTCAACTTTACTGGAGACCGCCTTAGCAACCACCTCTTTCCTGGGAGCGGTGGAAGTGGTCGGCGCAAGCGGTTCAGCCTGAACCGTAATTTCATTATTTTGAACCGGCTCAACAACTTTCTCATCACCTTCCACGACAGCCTCTTCTGAAACTGAGGTTTTTTCTCCAGCACCTTCAAGCGATGCAACCGAGACTTCAGTTTTTTTCACCAATTCGGCATCTGTCCCTACCGGGGCCGAGCTCAGAGCCGTTTTCACCTCTGCGGGTGAAGCTGCTTTATCCAATACTTCCGTTTTACTTCCGGCAAGCTTTTCCAGCTCTCCATCAGTTGGCTGAGGGGTGGCCGCAGCAGGCTGGGCAGCAGTCACCTTTTCCGGTGAAGTCACTCCATCTTTAACTATACTATCGGCAACCTTAACCTGTGCTGAATCCCGGGCCGGGACAGTAGCGGCAAGTTTAGCGGTTTCATCACCTGAGGAGCTCCCTGTAACTTCTTGTGCCGGCTTAACAGTTGCTGCCCTATCCGCAACTACAGCCTCCTTAGGCTGCGGCTGAGAACGCGGTTGAACAATGGGTGTCGGCTTGACCCCGGTTTTTTGCAGATAGAACCAGGAAGCACCTCCAGCCCCAATCACAATGATGAGCAAGAGCAACAACAAAGGACTACGATTGCGATTTGCAGGTGTTACCGGAGGCTGCTGGGAAGGCAAAACTTCAGATTTACCAAGCTCCAGACCAAGATCATCCTCCACATCAACATCCTCATTTGCCTCATCGAGACTGAAAGCTTCGGCAAGTACCCCTTCTAAATCTGCATCGATATCCTCTTCTTCCCATAAATCAGCCAGAGCCCGGATATCTTCTTCCTCTTCAGCCTGTTCTTCTTGATCTGATGATTGCAAGCCAAGTTCTTTAGGGTTAAAATCGAGAGTTTGATCAGCTCTCTCATAAGCACTGAATTTATCTTCAACTAAAATTTCAGAGGCTCCTGATGCCCGATTATCAGCAGTATTATTAAACCCCTTTTCATTTTCGTCATCAGCTTGTAAACGCCCTTGACAAACGGGGCAAACCGTAACACTGTCGTCTGCAACCCGCAGTTTACATTCAGAACAATACATATCAAAATCCTCTATAAAACTGACCAAACTTCAGATTAAATCCCCATCAAACTTCTTTTACAACTTAATTTGAAAAAAGAAAACTACTATTACAACGCCTGCAAAATCCGCGCCGCCATTTCATTTAAAGGCACGACATATTCAACCGCTCCTGCTTTAATCGCCTCTTTAGGCATACCATAGACAACACATGAGGCTTCATCCTGGGCGAAAGTTACGGCTCCAGCATCTTTCATCTCCAGCATACCCCTAGCCCCGTCTGACCCCATACCAGTCAGGATAACACCAATCGCATTGGCCCCGACATAACGAGCAACGGAACGAAAAAGGGGGTCGACCGCCGGCCGCTGATAGTGAATCATGGGCCCGGATTTAACATTCACCAGATAACGAGCCCCGCTGCGACGAATTAACATATGAAAATTCCCCGGGGCCAACAAAGCCCGGCCGGGTCGCACAATATCACCATCCTCAGCCTCTTTGACCTCAACCTGGCACAGATCATTAAGACGTTCAGCAAAAGCGTGGGTAAAATTGGCCGGCATATGCTGCACCATGACAACCCCAGGAGCATTAGCCGGCAAACGGGTCAGAAAAGCTTTCAAAGCCTCGGTGCCACCGGTAGATGAGCCCACCGCAATGACCTTATTCGTCGTTTCACTCAAAGCAGTCAAACTTTTTCCGGCAAACCTGCTCAGATCGCTCTTTCGGGCTAGTGCAGACACATCAACCAGAGAGGCTGCCCTGATTTTTTCGGCCAACTGCTGAGCCATATCGCCAACACTGTAAGCTTCCCCCGACTTGGCCAGCACTTCAACCGCACCCAACTCTACGGCCTCAAGTGCGACCTGGCCACCTTTACGAGTCAATGAACTAACAATAATCACCGGCATCGGAAAGTGCTTCATCAGCTTACGCAAGAATGTCAGCCCATCCATTCGCGGCATTTCGATATCAAGTGTAATCACGTCAGGGCGCAAAGCCACAATCTTGTCCCGAGCGACATATGGATCAGGAGCGCTACCGACAACCTCAATATCCCGCTCCTTGGCTAATTCCCGGGCAAAGGCCTGTCGCACCATAGCTGAATCATCAACGATCAGAACTTTAATCATCACCTATTTTCCAAAAGCTGAAGAGTCGCTCCGAACGCCGACCATCAGAACCCCATCATCACTGCCGTAAACAAACCTCTCAATACAGTCATCCAGGTTTTCAACCGTCAAGGAAGACCCGGAAAGCGTTGGAATTCGGAGACCTAAACGAGCCTCAGGATCACATATATTGACCAGGTTTCCAGCTACCATATTACCAATCTCTTTGAGTACATCCTGACATTGATCAAGGTTTGCAAACTCCTGATCGAGTCCCAGAAAGTCGGTTGCAAGCTGCTGTAACAATACTAATTGAGCCAAAAATTCAAGTTCATAACCTGAATCTGCTCCCTTAATATTGACTTTGGCACCGACAAAATCGGCACTCTTCGGCAGAGTCCCGGTTTGCGGTTCCAGAACAACAAAAAACATGGTCTCTAAAACCTCAGAAATCACAGTCGTCA
>JANTGZ010000173.1 GCA_024762675.1 Thermodesulfobacteriota bacterium
CAACAAAGGGATCGCCTACGGTCCGGCGCAAATCCCGGGCCACCAGTTTACTGCGGCTCGCTGCATCCGAGGTTGCTCCCGGTTTGCGCAGGGCTTGAGGTTGGGACTCAGACGGGGCGGTTTGGCTCTTTTCCATTATCGATTCCTGGAATAACATTTTGATTGTTCACGCATATTTGTAACGTTTGTAACTACTCAGCGTGGTATTTTTTACCACAGAGAGCACAGAGTTCACAGAGAAAGTCTTAACTTTGTTGAGCTCTGTGATCTCTGTGTTCTCTAGTGAGCATAGCGAACGTGTGGTTAAATATTTTTTATAGTTGGCCGAAGCTATAATTATTTAAAATCACCAGCAGACAGAGCCGGGCCCAAATTTTTGACAACTGAACGGTATTGCTCACGTTCAGCTTTGGGCATCGGAATTAAACCTCTTTCAGAGAGGTAACCATCTTCGCCATAAGCCTTTTCGCTGGTAAACTCGGTCAAATAACCGCGCATGCCGGGAATAACATCGACGTGAGCTTTCTTGACATAAAAGAAAAGAGGCCGAGAGATCGGATATTTGCCATCTGCGATATTCTCGAATGTCGGCTCAATCCCATCGATAAGAGAGCCTTGAACCTTGTCATCATTCTGGTCAAGAAAACTGAAACCGAAGACCCCCAAGGCATACTTGTCAGCTTCAAGTTTCTGAACGATCAAGTTGTCATTTTCGCCGGCCTCAACGTAGGCACCATCTTCACGAATTGTGTGGGCGATAGCTTTGAATTTTTTCTTGTCCTTCTTCTTTAAAGCCTTGATCCAGGCAAATTTCTTGGCCCCGCCGGCCATCGCCAGCTCGACAAAGGCGTCGCGGGTACCGGAGGTCGGCGGCGGCCCTAAAACCTTAATTTTGACATTGGGCAGACTGCTGTCAACATCTTTCCAGGTTTTGTAGGGGTTGGCAACCAGATGTTCACCACCTTTGGGATCTGGAACATCCTTGGCCAAAGCCAAAAAGAGGGCGCGCCGGGAAATTTTTAAATTGGGAGCGGATTTGGCATTAGCAACCACAATACCGTCGTAGCCGATCTTGATTTCAAGAATATCTTTAACCCCGTTTTTCTGACATTTTTCATATTCAGATTTTTTGATCCGACGGGATGCATTGGTAATATCGGGGTGTTGAACGCCGATACCGGCCGCAAAAAGTTTCAAGCCACCACCGGAACCGGTCGACTCAATCTTCGGGGTTTTGAACTTACTACTTTTACCGAACTGTTCGGCCACCACCGTGGCAAAAGGGTAGACCGTCGATGATCCGACAATCGAAATGTAATCTCTGGCTGATCCAGCCTGCGCCATGGCTGCGGGCAGAACCATCATAACGGCTGCCAATAACATTAATTTAATACCTTTTTTCATTTTTTTCCTCCATTTTTAGGTTTATTAATCTATTGTTTACTTGCACAAAAATCTACCAACGTCGTTCAAACTTCTTTCGTAAAAAAACTGCTGTCGCATTCATGACTATCAAAAAAACCAATAGCACAATAATCGCTGCCGATGTTCTCTCTGTAAAGGCACGCTCCGGGCTATCGGCCCAGAGATATATCTGTACCGGCAGGGCGGTCGCCGGGGATGTAAAGTTTTTCGGGACATCGACAATAAAAGCGACCATACCAATCATTAATAACGGTGCCGTTTCACCCAAGGCTCGCGCCATACCGATAATTGTGCCAGTCATCATCCCCGGCATCGAGAGCGGTAGAACATGATGCATAACCGTCTGCATCTTTGATGCTCCTATACCTAAGGCCGCCTCCCGGATCGAAGGAGGAACCGCTTTCAAGGCGGCCCGACCGGCAATAATGATGGTCGGCAGTGTCATCAAAGTTAGAACCAGACCGCCGACCAGCGGGGCCGAACGGGGCAGGCCGAAGAAATTTATAAAAACGGCAAGCCCTAAAAGACCGAAGATAATCGAAGGGACAGCGGCAAGATTGTTAATATTGACTTCAAGAAATTCGGTCATCCTATTTTTGGCAGCGAACTCCTCTAGATAAACCGCCGTTGCCACCCCGATCGGAAATGAGATCAAAAGAGTAATCAAAAGAGTGAAAATTGAGCCACTCAAAGCGCCTAAGATACCGGCAAGCTCCGGGTCACGTGAATCCCCGGCCGTAAAGAGAGTCACATTAAACTGCCGTCGCAAACGACCATCATCCTCTAAAAATTTAATCCATCTAAGCTGGCGCTTTGAAAAACGCTCACCTTTGGTATGACCCTTGATAAAGTTGTCAACCTCATCATCTGCCGGCAGCCAGAGCTCCCGGGTTGTACCAATCAGACTCGGATCCTGAGCGACCATTTTGCGTAACTCATAAGCGGCACCGCTGCTGATCAGTTTTTTAAGCTCTTTTTTCGGACGCCTGCCACCAACCTCAGGAAATAGATTTTGCAGGCTTTTTTTAACGAGGCCGTGATAGTTAAAAGCTTCCGGATTCTCACGGGGCAGTAGAGCAGGGTCAAAGAAAACGCTTACCTTTATATGAGTTTGGCGAAAAGCGGGCAGCCCTTTCCAGAAAATATCGGCGAAGAGAATTACCAGAAACATCAGACTTATAGCGATCGCAAGTATACCAAAAAGGCGAAAACGCCGCTCCGCGTTATAGCGCTTCTTGAGCCCGGTTTGAACGATCTCGGCCGTCGATTGTGATTTTTTAGAAATTTTACTCATACTGTTCCCGATATTTTTTAACAACCTGCAAAGCGATAATATTAAGGCCCAGAGTAACAACAAAGAGCATCAGGCCGAGGGCAAATGCGGCCAGGGTTTTGGCACTGTCAAACTCCTGGTCGCCGACCAAGAGCGTAACAATCTGTACTGTGACCGTGGTTACCGCCTCTAGGGGATTGGCGGTCAGATTAGCGGAAAGGCCGGCTGCCATGACCACAATCATGGTCTCCCCGATCGCCCGGGAGACGGCCAGCAGAACACCACCGACAATACCGGGCAGCGCCGCCGGAATGACAACCTTACGAATAGTCTCCGACTTGGTTGCCCCGAGACCATAAGAGCCGTCCCGCATGGCCTGGGGTACGGCATTGATGACATCATCTGAAAGCGAAGAGATAAAGGGAATAATCATGATACCCATTACCAATCCGGCAACCAGCGCACTTTCGGATGAGATATCAAGACCTAAAGTTGCACCAAACCCGCGCACCATCGGAGCCACTGTCAGGGCCGCAAAAAAACCGTAAACAACTGTCGGAATTCCGGCCAGGATTTCGAGCAGGGGTTTGACTACGGTGCGCACTTTTCGATGCGCGTACTCGGCCAGATAGATGGCCGACATCAATCCCAAAGGAACCGAAACAAGCATGGCGATGGCGGCAATCATCAAAGTTCCGGTAAAGACTGGAATCGCCCCAAAAGCCCCGGAAGAGCCCACCTGATCAGCTCTAATGGCAGTCTGCGGACTCCATTTAAGGCCAAAAACAAAATCGCTAAAAGGAATCTCTTGAAAAAAGCGTAACGCTTCAAAAAGCACCGACAGGACAATGCCTATAGTCGTGAAAACGGCAACACTGGAAGCCGCGATCAGGAGAACATTGATCAACTTTTCAACTTGGTTACGAGCCCTCAGTGTGGGCTTGATCCGGCCCAGGACTATAACCATGCCAATAATTGCCAAAACCAGCACAACGACTGCCAGAGAGGCTTGGCTGATATTGGTCAAAGAACGATAATGCTCGGCGGCCGCCAGAATATATTGGTCTGGAACTTTCGAGACGATATTACCGAAAACCAGATTTTTGATATCGTTGATAACCAGGCCGAGTTCACTGAGCGGAAGATTGCGTAAATTTTCCGGCAAACCGGCGACAACAAAATGAGTAATAATACTCGATTCAAAAAAGAGCCAGATGGCGTAGATCAAAGCCGCCGGCAAGCCGCACCAGAGTGCTGTCAGGGCGCCGTAATAGGCCGGGCGCGAATGGAGTTTGCTGATGCCGCCAATGGTGGCCGCAACTTTGTATGAACGCTTACGTCCGCACCAGAAGGCGAAAGCGGTAAACAGCAACAGAACTACAAGAAGGATTGATGACATTAATTAATTTCTTTTTTAGGGTTGATGGTGCCGTAAAAAGTTTATCATAGTTAGCTCATAAGAGTATTTCTGCCCTCAGCCACTCTCTCTTCGATTAAACTTACTTCTTTATAACAATGAAAAATTAAGTTAATATAAAGATCTTAGTAACTCTTCAGCGTAATATTTTTCACCACAGAGAACACAGAGTGCACAGAGAAGATCTTCACTATGTTGACCTCTGTGTTCTCTGTGCTCTCTAGTGAGCATAGCGAACGGGTGGTTTAAATATTTTTTTTGTGACAAGCTGAATAGTTACATATCTTAATTTAAAAATTCGTTACTTCACCAAAATGAACATGCCAACATGAACCGACTAATTTTTAACCAAGCGCTACTGCATATTTGCACCAATTATAATTGTTAAAAATTATTTTAAACGGTATGATAACTTTCCGACTTTAGTAAACCATATAACACTGCTTCATATTGCGGTTTTCCTTTGCTCTTTTGCGTCTAAGCGGGAGACAAAAAAGCGTTTTACAGTAACGATTAAAGTTGAACTCATAACAATGCGACTCTGGTCTCTACACCCAAAACACTTAGACTCCCGCGGCCTGGTCGCTTTGTGGCGTGAAGGACTTCTAGCCCAAGCAGTGTT
>JANTGZ010000174.1 GCA_024762675.1 Thermodesulfobacteriota bacterium
TTTTTTTCACCACAGAGAACACAGAGTTCACAGAGAAAATCTTAATTTTGTTGACCTCTGTGATCTCTAGTGAGCATAGCGAACGGGTGGTTTAAATATTTTTTTGACTGGCTGAGTAGTTACGAAGATTTTTAAATGTGATGAGGTTGTTTGCAGATTTCCTTCTTTATAGTGAGGTTTTTATTGGTTATGCGACCAACAAGTAAGATGCCCTTCCCGTTTTTGATTATTGCTCTGCTTAGTCTATTTTTACTGCTTTCCGCATGTGAGAGGCATGAAAACAAAGCTCAGGTAAAGTCCACGGTCTCTACAGACAATCGTATTCGAATTTCAGGCTCGGCCTCGGTGATGCCGTTGTTGAAAAATCTGGCCCGTGAGTTCAAAGTAGAGAATAGTGATGTAGAGATAGTATTTTTGCCGGATGGTCATTCGACTGCCGGGATTGCCGGAGTGGCTGATGGCCAATATGACATAGGTGCCGTTTCCAGGGAGATGTTTTCTGCAGAGAAGAGCGATGATCTGCAATATCTCCATCTGGCTATTGACGGGATGGTGATGGCCACAAATGTTGGTATTAAGATTGCCAACCTTAATCGAGCTGTGATTCGAGACATCTATGCCGGCAAGGTCAGCAACTGGGCTCAAGTGGGCGGCCCTGATGGAAAGATAACAGTTATCGACCGGCCCGAATATACCTCCGCAAAAATTGCCTTTAGAGCAACCTTTCTGGGCCCTGATTTTGCTGTTAATGCCGAGAGTGTTTCTCTTGAGAGATATTGGCAGGTGGCAAACTCGCTGCAGATGATTCCTAATTCGATTGGTTACACCTCATTGGGCGAGATCATCCGGGAAAACCCGCTCCTTAATGTTTCTGCTGTTAACCGGATTGCACCAACCCCTGAAAATCTTAAAAGTGGCCGTTACGCTTTTTTCAGGCCTTTCGGGCTGGTTTTGGAAACTGATCCCAAACCTGAGATAATGAAGTTTTTAAACTTTATCTTTTCTGATGCAGGCGCCTCTATAATTTCACGGTCAGGCTACTTGCCGCAGCGTTATGAAATTCTGGTCGGCATCGTTCCTGAACGGAATGTTATTGTTCAGGAGCAGCGCTATCAGCCTTTGATAAACTACCTTTCTGAAAGGTTGGGGAAGGGGTTCAGTGTTAAATTAAAGCTTTTGCCATCCTACCTTGATGTTTGCAAGGGTTTGGTCAGCGGTGACCTTGATGCTGCTTTTGTCGGGAGCTTGGCCTTTGCCGCTGTTCGCAAACATGTAAATGCACTGGTTCGGTCGGAACAAAACGGGAATGCCAACTATCACGGTCTGATTTTTACGCGTCGAGACAGCGGTATTGATGGTTTTGCCGGAATGCAAGGTAAAGGGCTGGTTATGGGGGGTAAAACAACTACCTCAGGCTACGTTTTTCCACACTATTTGTTTGCTCGTGAAGGTTTTGCCAATCTTAAGGAGCTCTTCTCTGAAATCAGCGTTGTCGGTACCCATGAAGATGCGATTATGGCGGTCTATAATGGTGATGCCGAAGTTGGAGCGGCAAAGGATCTGGTGTTCAATATGATAACCCGGGAAAACCCGGCCATCCAAAACAGTATGGAGATTTTGTATCAGTCGCCGCCTCTGCCATCCAACGCTTTTGTTTTAAGGAAAAACCTCAAAAACACGTGCTTTGAGTGTCATCATCGTCTAGGTCGTGACCCCGATAAAGATGGGCCCGGCTGTTTCAGGACAGGGTTGGGAGGGATGTTGAAAAAGTATCTTCTGACGATGCATGAAAATCCGGATGGGAGAGCCGCTCTGGCTGCAATGAAGAATGCCGATTATTTCATCGAAACAACACCCGCTGATTATGATGAGCTTTATAAGATGATGGCGGAAATAAATCTCAACCCTGAAGACCTGCTGCTGGCTGAATAATTATTTAAGGTTATGCTGTTTAAGTTATGACAAATCTCTTTAAGGGATCTTTTCTGCGCCTTAATAAGGTTCAGAACAAGATAATTTTTCCATTCTTCCTGGTTATGATCCTGGTGGGTTCCATCACTATCTATATTATGACCGATCTGGTTTCCAATAACCTTGAAGAGCGGGTTAATGAGAAACTTAATAACAACGTGCGTCTGCTTCAGGAGATGGTCACCGAGATTGAGAGAAGTTTAACTTTCTATGCCCAGTTTATAGCAGATACCGAGAAATTGGCCGGCCATGCCGAGGCTCGTGACAGTCGCCTGATGCTGATCTATCTTTTGGAATTTTTGAAAGAGAATCAGGTCTCATCCGATATCGGCGTAGTTGATGAACTCTCGGAAGAGTCGGGATTGGGACGGCTGGCTTCTCTGGGGATCAGGGCAACCGGGCTTATGGTGCGTAGTAAGGGATCACTTACAAAACTCGCGTTACAAGCAGTAGCTCCCATGGAGGACCATTTTGGCAGTCGTTCGGTAGTTACCGTATTTCGAAATATCGACAGGAGTTTTCTTGACGACTTGCAAAAAAAGACCGGCAGTCACCGTCTGCAGATCTATTATCGGGGTGAACTGATAGCTTCCAGTAAAACTCATAAGAGTTGCGACCTCAAATTGGGTCGTATCCTGACTCCCGAGTTGATGGGTCGGGTTTTAGAAGAGGAGAAACCCTTCCTCTCTCATTTTAAGTGTGGTGATCATAATGTCAAAATGATACTCTCACCATTGAGCGTTAATTTTAAAAAAGAGCTTCTGGTAGCTGTTTTTGAATCGACCGACGATCTTGTGGCGGCCAAAAGAAATATTATTTTCACCACCTGTGCGATTGTAGCCGGGCTTATGCTGCTGATAATTCCGATCTTTATCATGATTATTTCCCGGACTATTGGTCCCATCCACAAGCTTTCCGAAGCCAGCCGTAAAATTGCTGAGGGCGATCTTGATCAGTATATTTCGGTAAAAACCCGTGATGAGGTCGGTGAATTAAGTGAATCCTTCAACAAGATGGTCGGCGATCTGAAAAGTTCTCGTAAAGCAATTGAGCTTTTGAATCAAACTTTGGAGGCGCGGGTCGCGGAACGCGGTGCTCAGTTAGCCGAAACCCAGGCGCAATTGATTCAGAGAGAGAAACTGGCAACTGTTGGTGAGTTTGCTGCCGGAATCGCTCATGAGTTAAGTAATCCGTTGGCCGGGATCTATGCCTTTCTGCAGATCTTTTCCAAGACTGTGAATTCCCGTAGTTTGGGTGAGCTCAGTGAGAAAGAGAGCAAAGAATTTCAGGGTAACCTGGTCTATGTCGAGCGCGAGATTAAGCGTTGTAAATCGATAATTAGTAACCTTTTGACTTTCGCCCGGGTTTCGGAAAAACAGTTCGTCTATGTCGATATCAATATGATTCTCGATGAAATCCTCTCATTTACTAAGGCAAACTTGAAAAAAGGCGGTATCCAGGTTGAGAAGCGATTTGATGAGAAGCTGCCTAAGGTAAACTGTGATCCCAATGAGTTAAGGCAGGTTTTTATAAACCTGCTGATCAATGCGCACAAAGCCATGCCTGATGGTGGCGAGCTCGCAATCGCTACCGCCACTATCAGTGATGGGCAGATGGTCTCTATTGAATTTGCTGACACCGGTATTGGTATTGAGAAGAGTATCTGTGATAAGATTTTCGACCCCTTCTTTACGACCCGAAAAGCCGGTGAGGGTACAGGGCTCGGTTTGTCGATAAGTTACAGTATCATCCAGGACCATGCCGGTGAAATAAAGGTCGATAGTGAGGTTGGCGTTGGCAGCACCTTTAAGGTGATCTTGCCGGTTAACCGGGCGTTAAGTTAAGATCAGGAAGAGATTCGAAAATATAAATTTTAACGTGTGAGCCCTAAGGGAGAAGTTTATGCGGGTTGCTGGACATGAGGCTTGTTTTGTCTGCCATGACAATTTCTGTTTCTCTGAAATCAAAGATTGTGACTCTGGTGTCGTGACAGAGATGGTTTTCAGTCGTGATCATGAGGGGTGGCAGGGCATTCCGCATGGCGGCGTAGCCATGACTGCCCTGCTCGATCTGGCGGATCATTGCTGGTTGAAAATCAAAGGGGAAAACCTTGTTTACCCCCTGGAAATTGACTGGCGTTTTGCTGATACCGTTAGTATCGGTGATGAGATGAGTTTAAAGGCTGTTGTTAAGGATGAAAACAGTTTGCTTTTGAAGATGCGTCGGACAGGTAGTGAGAAAATCTATCTGAGTGCTGAAGTTCGGGTTGCCACAGAAACAGCTGGAGTGGATTTTCCTCTTCTGCAACCGGAACTGCTTAAAGAAAAGAGTGCACAGCACCAGGCCCTGGCTGTCTACGACAACTGTTTTGTTTGTGGCTTGAAGCGGCAGAAACCTGGTTTAAAGAGGCGTTTCTTTCGCGTTATGGACGATTTGCCGTCAATTATTGTGCGTTTTGGCGGTACTGTAGTTGAAGACTTTCAACTGGCTTCCTCATTTCAACAGGCACCAGGCACTCTCCATCCCGGAGTGTTATCGGCTCTCTTAGATGAGCTCTGCGGTTGGAGCGGGATTTTGGCAGGAGACCTGTACG
>JANTGZ010000175.1 GCA_024762675.1 Thermodesulfobacteriota bacterium
ATGCCGGGCCGCCAGCCGAGCCATCGAATCGGCGCTGAGAATTTGAGTCTGCTGCTCCGCAAAGCACGACGTGAGTCAGGAATCAAAGCGGTGGTTCTGCGACTTGACAGCGGTGGCGGCAGCATGACGGCCTCAGAAATTATCCGTCAGGAGATATTGCAACTCAAAGAGAGTGGCAAACCGGTAATTGTCTCAATGGGAAACCTGGCAGCTTCCGGCGCCTACTGGATCTCGGCCAACGCCGATGAAATCTGGGCCGAACCCACCACTCTAACCGGTTCTATCGGTGTTTTTGGGGCCTGGCCAACCTTTGAAAAAAGCCTTGATGCGATCGGCATTCACAGTGACGGCATCAGCACCAGCCCTTTTGCCGGAAGCCGCAACCCGACTCGCGCCCTGTTGCCGGGTCAGGCCCGCGCCCTGCAACTTGGTGTCAATAATGGCTATCAACGTTTTCTTGAAATTGTCGCCGGTGGCCGCCGTTTAAGCCTGGCTGAGGTTGAGAAAGTGGCTGAAGGCCGCGTCTGGAGTGGACGCCGGGCCAAAGAACTGGGCCTGGTTGACCATATCGGCTCTCTCGCCGATGCGGTATCGGCAGCTGCGGCCCGAGTTGGCCTTGCTGCAGCCGACACTATCTATCTCCAGAACGAAAAAAGCGCCGCGGATCTCATCGGCGAACTCCTGGGCGGCCGGCAAAATACTCTTATTTCAATATTACCAAAGCGATACCAGGCCATCATTAGTAATCTCCAACTAAAAGAGACAGGCTTGCTATCCTTAGAAGACCCGCAAAACATCTACGCCCACAGCCTGCTTGAAAATTTTATGCAATAGAACGTCCGTCAAATTTGACAAAATATATAAAAACGACTATAGAGATTCGTCTTTTTTACTGGCGATAGTTTTTAGCCTCGATTTAATTTGTAGTAAGGAGATTTTAAAATGTGTCGGCTAAGTGCCATAATTTCAGATAGTTACTTTTCCCCGATGGAAAACATCATGGCCCTGGAAACAATGAAAGAGGGCCATGACGGTTCCGGCCTTGGCTTGATTTTGCGCGACCTAGGTGGTGAATTCCAGGGATTAAAAGAGTTCCCCATACTCTCCGGCATCTGCACCAAAGATGGCTTGCGTGTCATGGACGAATATATGGTTAAACTAGGATTTAAAACCAAACATCTCTGGAACCCCAGCATCAAAGGTTATAATGGCAAGATGAAAGCCCGAGGCTTCTACTTTGCACGGGCCTATGAGTACCCGGAGTGGGCTGAGGATGCCAGCAATGAGTCTAAATCTGAGCTTCTCACCAAGACTCGGCTGGAGCTCAGAGAGATGGGCAAAGAAGATGAATCGATCATCATCTTCTCTTTATGGCCCGACCTCATTACGTTAAAAGAGGTTGGCGATCCTTTAGATGTCGGACTCTTTTTCGGTCTTGATAAAAAGCCACTGCTGGCCAAGAATATCTTTGCCCAGGGACGCCAGAACACAAACTACGCGATCAACCTCTACGCCTGCCATCCCTTTTTTATTGAGGGCTACACAACCATGACCAATGGTGAAAATACCGCCTTTGTTCCAATCCGTGAGTTCCTAACCGGTCGTGGATTCCCTGGTTATGTCGGTTATCGAAGTGACTCTGAAGTTTTTTGCCATATCCTTCACTATATGCGCAAAAAGCTTAAATTCCCCTTAAAATACTATAAAGATGTTATCACCCCGCTCTTTGACCAAGAGATGGGTGAACGTTCCGACAAAACTGCGATTGAGCTTATCAAACGGGTCTTAAGACCGCTGACCATTGACGGCCCCAACTGCACTATCGGCACCGATATCGACGGCACTGTCTTTATGGCCCAGGACTCCAAGAAGCTGCGGCCCGGAGCGATTGGGGGCGTACCAGGTAAATACGCCCTGATGTCGGAGATCTGCGGGATTGATGCCGTGCTCCCTGAACGTGATCGCAGTAAAGATGTTTTCCCCATGAAATACGATATGGCCATGATTGAAAAAGATGCCAAGGAGATCAAGATATGGAATCAAAAACACGGCTCGATGTCAACGGTCAACTGACCTTAAAAGAGCTGCCTTATATAATTCGCTGGGAGTCAGACAAATGTACCCGCTGCGGTCAGTGTACTGCAGTCTGTCCCCAGAAAGCGATTGAACCGGCAGTTTTAGTCCAGCGCCTGGTGACTTCGGAAGGACCTATGCCTCTACCTCAGTCAGTTCGCCAGGTCGGGCAAGGCATTAAACAGGTTACCGACATTGAACGCTACTGTGTCGGCTGCGGTATGTGCTCGCAGGTCTGCCCAAACGATGCAATCTTCCCTGAGTACAATGAAGTCAACAAGTTTGCCTTTCATAAAAATCAAGGCGGCAGCCCCTACAAACGTGGAGGGCGGCGTAACAGTACTGAAGTTTCAACTCTCGACAAGCTCAAATTCACCAGAATTTCGATGCTCACTGACCCGGCTCTTGATGCCGGTCGCCATGAGTTTCATATCCGCACCCTCTTGGGCCGCAACCTGGCCCCGGAAGAGATGCCTATGGTTATTAAAGATGATGACCTGGGACTTGATGAAACAGTTTTCATCCCCCCGGTTCGAGAAATCTTTCCGATTCGCATAGGCGGCATGTCATTTGGCGCGCTCTCCCCAAACATGTGGGAAGGCATGGCTATGGGAGTGGCTTATCTTAATGAAGTCGAAAATATTCCGGTGGTCATGTGTACCGGTGAAGGGGGTATGCCACCCCGCCTCTTAAAATCACGCTTTCTGAAATATTTTATTCTCCAGATCGCTTCCGGTTACTTTGGCTGGGATGAGATCATTCACGCTATCCCCCATATGAAAGAAGATCCCGCCGCAATCGAAATCAAATACGGCCAGGGTGCCAAACCCGGTGACGGCGGCCTTTTGATGGCTTTCAAGGTGCTCGATCTCATCGCCAAGGTTCGCGGAGTCCCGACGCAAGTCGATCTCGCTTCACCACCGACTCATCAGACCAAGTATTCGATTGAAGAGGCAGTTGCCAAGATGTTGACCTCAATGTCGATGGCCTTTGATTTTCGGGTTCCGGTCTACCCCAAGATCTCAGGGACAAAAACTGCAACTGCGGTCTTAAACAACCTGGCCCGTAACCCTTTTGCGGCAGCTTTAACGATTGACGGTGAAGATGGTGGGACCGGGGCGGCCTACAATGTTTCTCTCGAAAAAACCGGCCACCCGATCGCCTCCAATTTACGCGAATGCTATCTCAACCTGGTCAAAATCGGCAAACAGAATGAACTACCGCTTTTTGCCGCCGGCGGCGTCGGCAAAACCGGTTCATTGGCCGCCAATGCGGCAGCCCTGATTATGCTTGGAGCATCCGGGGTTGATTGCGGTAAATATATCATGCAGGCGGCGGCCGGCTGTCTCGGTGATGAACGAAACCGCTGCAACCTCTGCAATATCGGGCGCTGCCCGAAGGGCATCACAACTCAAGACCCAAGACTCTACCGCCGCCTCGATCCCGACAAGGTAGCAGAGCGGGTTGTTGACATCTTTAAGGCGGCTGATATTGAGCTTAAAAAAATATTCGCTCCGATGGGCCGCAGTACGCAACTGCCGATCGGCATGTCCGACGGCTTGAGCGTCAACGATAAAGCAATTGCGGAGCAACTGGAAATAAGCTACGCCTGTTGATTCCCAGTTAAAAGTTCAGGGTTTAAAGTTCAAAGTTCTGACTAATGGTGGAGTTATTACACAGCCATCAAAAAATAAGGTAAATCGATGTACGAAATCAGCGGAATTGTCCTAAATCAGAGAATCTCTTCCAAGGATCTCGAAGAGAGGATTCAAAAGGCAGTCAAAAGCGGCAAACGAGAACTGAAAATCTTTGCCGACGGTCAACACGGCATCGGCGGCAGGCTCTGGCCGACACCGGAAGACAAGAAACTTATCGTCCAGGGAACTTCGGGGCAGCGACTCGGCAGTATGGGCATGATGGGGACCGAGATCGTCGTCAAAGGATCCTGCTCGGATGATGTCGGCTGGCTTAACTGCGGGGCTAAAATTACGGTTTTAGGCGATGTTGCCAACGGTGCCCATAACGCCGGAGCCCAAGGTATTCTCTATGTCCAGGGCGGCGGTGGGGCCCGTTGCGACACGATGACCAAATTCAATCCCCGCTTTGAGCCCCTGCAATCCTGGTATTTTCGTGACGTGGGAGACTCCTTTGCCGAATTTAAAGCGGGCGGGATTGCCGTTGTCTGTGGTGTTGACCCCCGACATCCGGGAAATGTTTTAGGCTATCGCCCCTGTGTCGGCATGGTTGGCGGAACCATCTATTTCCGCGGCCAGGCCAATGACCACAGCGCCAAAGATAGTCGTATTGAAAATTTAAATGATCAAGACTGGGTCTGGCTGACCGAAAATATGC
>JANTGZ010000176.1 GCA_024762675.1 Thermodesulfobacteriota bacterium
CTCGTGGCTGAAGTTGACAATCTTGAACTCCAACAACTTATGGGCTACACCGACCACCACTACCGCTGGCAGATAGCAATTAAGAGTAAGGGTGAAACAGCTCGGACCAAGGTTATCGAGATTACCTGGCAGGTTGGCCGCACCGGCACCATCACCCCGGTTTTGGAGGTTGAACCTGTAAATATCTCCGGGGCCACGATCCGACGGGTCACAGCCCACAATGCCGGGCTCGTCAAAGAGCAGGGCTTAGGGCCGGGAGCTACGATTGAGATAATTCGCAGCGGTGAGGTAATCCCCAAACTGGAAAAGGTTCTCAAAGTTGCCGCCAGCATTTCCCTACCCGAAAATTGCCCTCGCTGCAATAGCATCTTAAACTGGAGTAACGATTTTCTCAAATGCCGCAATCCTGACTGCCCGGCCCAGGCTGAACAACGGATTCTGCACTGGTTCAAAACTTTGGGGACCGCCGACTGGTTTGGAATAAAGACGATCAAGCGACTGGTTGAACACCACTTTGACAGCCTCGAAAAAATCTATGCCATGACAGAAGAGGACTTCATCGGCCTAGAATTCGGTCCTCAACAATCTCTCAACCTCACTCAAGCCTTAGCTTTAAGCCGGAGCAAAGAGGTTGAGGACTGGCGCTTTCTGGCAGCGTTCGGGATTCCCTCTTTAGGGCGTGGCGACAGCCGCCGTCTACTGGCTCAAATCGCCCTCGATGACCTTCTTGAGGGGGTTAAGACAGAAACTATTGCCGAAATCCCGGGCTTTGCTGAGCTGACCGCCAAAACCATCACTGATGGTCTCGACAAATACCTACCGCTGATCAGGCATATGCTTGGCCTGGGCTTTAATATCGATCTGACACCCAAATTTGAGGAAGGTTCGACAAGCACTCACCCACTAGTTAATAAAAGCATTGTCTTTACCGGAAAAATGGAGAGGGGAAGCCGTGATGAGATGGAAGAGAAGGCCCGCCGGCTGGGGGCCACAATACAGAAAGCGGTGAGCGGCAAAACTACCTATCTAGTCTGCGGAGAAAAGGTCGGGTCTCGCAAAACTGAAAAAGCCCTTAAGCTGGGCGTCACCGTAATCAGCGAAGAGGAGTATCTCAAAATACTGCAGGGTGGTTCTAAAGCAACAAATTAACAACCTCCCCGGCGAACTTTGACGGCGTTGGCCAGCTCGGCAAAAAGAGTAGAGGTCTGCTCAATCGAGATACAGGCATCGGTTATACTCTGACCATAACAGGATGAATCTTTGTCTTTGTAATCCTGTCGCCCTTCAACCAGGTGACTCTCCAGCATAAGACCGCAGATATGCCGGTTGCCATCTGCTACCTGTCGCACAACATCACTGGCCACATCGATCTGGCGTCGATGGTCTTTGAAACTATTGCCATGACTACAATCAATCATCAGGTAAGGCGGCAAGCCTGATCTAATTAGAGCATCAACCGCCGCACCAACTTCAGCGGATCTATAATTAGGGCCACTCTTACTGCCCCCCCGCAAAACAATATGACCCCAATCATTACCTTTGGTAGCCAGGATGGCGGCCACCCCTTCTCGGGTAATTGAAGGAAACCATTGCGGTGTGCGAGCCGCCCGAACGGCGTCGATTGCGACCTGAACATCACCATCTGTACCATTTTTGAACGCCACCGGCATCGACAGGCCCGAAGCCAGATCTCGATGAATCTGACTTTCAGTAGTCCGCGCCCCAACCGCTCCCCAACTGATCAGATCGGCAATAAACTGACCGATAATCGTATCTAGAAATTCGGTTGCAGCGGGAACCTTAAGATCGGTGATCTCGACCAGCAATTTACGGGCGATCTCAAGACCTTCATTAATGGCAAAGCTGCCATCAACCTTGGGATCGTTAATTAAACCTTTCCAGCCAACCACAGTACGAGGTTTTTCAAAGTAAACCCGCATCACAACCAAAAGTTCTTCCGGATACAGATCGGCCATACTTTTCAAACGACGGGCGTAATCTAGAGCTGCAGCAGGGTCATGAATAGAGCATGGCCCGGCCACTACCAGGAGCCTTGAATCGGCACCTTTTATAATATCGGCAATTGCCTGACGGCTCTCAATGACAAATCGGGCCCCGGCTTCTGGCAAGGGATATTTATTGAGCAGGACTGCCGGAGGAGCCAGATGCCTGGTCTCCTGAATACGCAGATCACTGGTTTTCAGATTTATCATGACAACTCCCTGGTCCGGTCATGCCGGAACTAATGCAGTGGTCAGTAATCAGTCGCCGTCGATCAGTAAAAAACCCAGCTCCCAACTACTACTAACAGACTCTATTTACAACCGACAGGAACCAGGCACATCATCCTCAGGCCCTTTTCTCCGGCGGTAAAATTATGGGTTGTGCCCCCGGGAATAAAGACAACATCGCCCGGCTTAAAGGGACGTTTCTCACCTTCAATCGTAAGGAAACCACCCCCGTCGAGAATAAAAACTTCATGCTCCCATTCATGGGCATGGTAGGGGGAGTGACCGGCAGGCTCAAACTCAAAAATTCGCATGGCAAAATTAGGCGCCCCATCAGCCTCACTTATGACCCAACGAACAGTTACTTTATCAGCCCCTTCAACCTCGACCACTTCGGCCGGAACTTCAGAGTAATGCACATGTTTAAACATTTCAGCCTCCTACCTCTCTCACAACTGCTTTAAACAACGCTGACAGATTCCGGGAAATTCGGCATCCGCCGCTGTAATATCTTCACTGTAACACCAGCAACGTTCACATTTTTCACCGGTGGCCGGGCTGACCTTGATGGCCAGATCGGGATTCTCATCACCTCCGATATCACCATCGGCAAATGCTCTCAACTCAACCTGCGACACAATAAAGACATCAGCCAACTGCTCCTGGTAACGTCCCAACAAATCTGCAACCGAGCCCCGGACCGCAAGTTCAAGGCGGGCCTCGAGTGAGTTACCAATAACCTTATCTTGGCGGGCGCCTTCGAGTTCCTTCAACACCAAACGCCGCACCCCCAACAACTCCTCCCAGGTCACAGCCAGTTCCGGATTTTCATAATTTTCCGGCAGCACCAAAAACTCTTGCAGATGAACACCGTCACCGGCCGCCGCCACCGGCATATGACGCCAGACCTCATCAGCCGTAAATGCAAGAATCGGGGCACAAAGGCGAACCAGAGCATTGAGCACCGTATAGAGCATGGTCTGGGCCGAACGCCTGACGGAATCATCCTGGCGTAAAATATAGAGACGATCTTTTCCAACCTCAAGGTAGAAACTGCTCAAGGTCACAGCACAAAAGTTATGCACAGCATGATAAATAACATGAAATTCATACTCATCATAAGCTTTTAGCACCCTTTTTTGCAGTTTAGCAAGCTCATGAAGAATAAAGCGATCGATCTCCTGAAGATCTTCATAGACAACAACATCCGTTTCCGGATTAAAATCACTGAGATTACCGAGCAGAAAACGAAAGGTATTACGGATTCTGCGATAGGCTTCAACCAGGCGGGCCAGAATCTCATCCGAGATCCTAATATCGTCGCGATAGTCCTGAGCCGCGACCCAAAGCCGCAAGATCTCAGCCCCATAACGCTTAATAACTTTCTCGGGTGCGACCACATTGCCGGATGATTTAGACATCTTTTTGCCCTTACCGTCAACTACAAAACCATGAGTCAGAACCGCCTTGTAAGGAGCTTTTCCGGTAACCCCGACGGCAGCCAACAGCGAACTGTGGAACCAGCCTCGATGTTGATCACTGCCTTCGAGATAGAGGTCGGCCGGCACCCCGCCAAGATAGTCCCGATTCTGCAAAACAGCAGCAAAACTGACCCCGGAGTCGAACCAGACATCAAGAATATCGGTCTCCTTGGTAAACTCTGAATGCCCACAACCACTGCAAGTGAAACCTTCAGGCAGGAAATATGCCGCCTCCTGCTCAAACCAGATATCGGCCCCATGCTCGCTAAAGAGATCGGCTACCCGCCCCATAACGGCTTCATCCATGATCACCTGACCACACTTCCGACAGTAAAAAACCGTGATCGGCACGCCCCAAATACGTTGTCGTGAAACACACCAATCGGGACGATTTTCAATCATCCCGTAGATACGTTCGCGACCCCAGGAGGGAACCCATTCCACCTGGTTAATCTCTTTAAGGGCTTGTTTTCGCAAACCCTCTTTCTCCATCGAGATAAACCACTGCTCAGTTGAACGAAAGATTATCGGTTTTTTACAACGCCAACAGTGGGGATATGAGTGACTTAACGGTTTTTCAGCAATCAGCTTGCCAAACTCATTGAGTTTTTCGATAACTAAG
>JANTGZ010000177.1 GCA_024762675.1 Thermodesulfobacteriota bacterium
GCCCGACACTCTCATCGGCCGTAACATAAGCCGCTGTATTTTGATTAACCCGTATAATCAGCACTTCATTTGAGCTCAGAGGCTTATCTAGCGTTACGCGGATGGGGACCGTGTTTCCGCCTTCTGCAATATCCGGCGTATTAATGGTTACCCTGTCTGCAAGAGAGTTTATTGGTATTAAAAGAATGGTAAACGAAATAACTAAAAAAATATTGAGACGGTGACGCATATGACTCTCCTTTTTCTGAATTAATAAGGCATTGCAGCAGTTTACTGATTCAATGCAAAGGTAGGTTGGGCAACCCACCTCACAATGTTCCTACGCAGAATCGTACCCAAAGTATTTTGTTGAGAGCTCTAAAATAGCTACCAATCGCCCCATATTACGGATTTGGCAAGGTACAGGGATCTGAATGTTTCCACTGAATCTGCTGACAAGCCAGAAGGTTTTGTACGTGGTGGTGCTCCACATTCGTATTCGGTAAATGTTTCGGGTTTATTTAATATCCGCGAATTTCCCGTCTTTATCTAACTTGATTATCATGAAATCGTTGTTAACAGAGTCAGTCCCCACGACTATCAGCCCCCTGTCTTTGACCTCAACAATGTCATTGACGACAATCGACGATTCAATGACATTTTTCCAAACCAACTCTCCTGCGTTGGTGATTTTAAAAATATAGGAGAAGTCGATGGTGTATCCATCATCCGGGCTATCCATTTGTTTATCGACCCCGATAAAGGTAAAACTTCCATCTTTGGTTGGGATAATTGTTTTTGCAGACCTCATCTGGCTGTAGAGGGAGTCATCTTTTTCGCCATAAGTTTTTTCCCAGATAACTTCGCCATTTTGATCCAGTTTAAAAAACCAGAAATCAGAATTGTTGGTTCCATTCGTGCATGTTTCCCCCACTATAATAAAACTGTCATCATAGGTCGCAACGACAGAATTCGCACTATCATAACTGCTACCACCAAAAGTCTTGCTCCACAGCTGGTTACCATCGGCATCGGTCTTAATGACCCGGGCATCAGCTCGCATATTTCTGGTATTGACTGTATCAAAAGATAATGGTCCATCCCAACCTACGAGGAGATAGCCTCCATCCTCCGTTTTAATAACGGAATTCAACATACAATACTCATCTTCATAGTGCTTTTCCCAGAGGACTTTTCCGGTGCTGTCAAATTTTACAAGTAAGCCTTCGTGTGGAAAGTTGTCGTATCCGCAGGCGACAAAATTGTTACTGTTCACACTGATGATTGATTTAAGCGCCCCGGAGTCCTCGACGATTTTTTTAGCCCACTCTTTTTGCCCTTCTGAATCTAGTTTGACCAGCCAGCCGCTGGATCCAAATTCATCTGTAGTATAGGTTTTCATTCCAACTGCGAAATATCCATCATAAGGAACCTGAACGATATCATTCAGCACGAAGTAATCTTCCTCTGAAAAAGTCCAGTCTTTGTTGCCGTTTGCATCAAGCTTGATAGCCCAAGACTCTGCAGGCCACCGATCTGGATCTGAGCTGGTTCCCGTGATCGCATATCCGTCATCATCAGTTTTGTTTATGGAAGTTGCCCGGTTGTTCTCTCCCAGGGCAAAGCTTTTTTCCCAGTAACTTTTCTTAGTATCTTCGGCTAAAATTTTATTTAGAGAGGAAACCGCTTCATTGTAAAATTGATCGTTCTCTCCCTCGACTTCTATATAATGCTTGAGCTTGTCGGCCGCGGCATTATTTTCCCCTATTCGCCACAATGCCTGTGCCTCAATATATTCCAAGAATGTTGAAAGTTTCGGCTCAATCCACGTGATCTCTTCTATGGTCTTTAATGCACCATGATAGTTGTGATGATTTAATTCTCTCGACAATTTGACTCTGAGAGTCTCAAGTTTGGCCACTGGCTGTGCTGCATATAACGGCAACGAAAATACAAGGCTTATCAATAATGTGGTAACGAAAAAGAAGG
The DNA here is from genome assembly GCA_024762675.1 of Thermodesulfobacteriota bacterium. Taxonomy (GTDB): domain Bacteria; phylum Desulfobacterota; class Anaeroferrophillalia; order Anaeroferrophillales; family Tharpellaceae; genus Tharpella. Next base: position 1,969 of record JANTGZ010000177.1, read on the forward strand.
ATTTCATGGTTGGTTTCCTTGATCCTTTGGGGTAATTCTCAGTCGCTTTTTTACGTTGGTTATTCACTCATAATAACGTTTTTCCGGCAGCTTGATGCTGAAGTAATCACCGCCGATATTGACCATGTCGGCCAGAGCGTTTCCGACCGAAGCCCAGAAACCGCCGTTGGACGAGCTTTCCCCGCTCAAAGCGCCGATCGGAATTGTCTCCGGGTCGTGAGTGGTGACGACTACCAGCCCTTTGAGGATTTTGTGGTCGAACTTGATCCTGACCACGTTGTAGTAGTTTCCATGGTTCCAGCGGACATCACGAACCTTGAATTGATACCCCTCGGCAAAGAACCCACCCCCGTCCGCTTTGTCGCGGTCGATGACCAGCGCGGCGATGGTATGGTTCGGCTGGATGCAATAATTTTCGCCGATTGCGCTGTAAACCTGGTCCGGTTGCCCGGGCCCCTGATTGATAATGGTGACGTTGCCGTTGCCCTCTTGGATCACCGTCGGCGAGGCGGGTGCCGTTCCCGGCACGCGAGCGTAAACCCGGTGGCGCTCCAGACAGTTGTGATAGGTCTCTTCGAAGCTCTCGAACAGACCATGGTAGTAGTTGTGAAAGGTCAGGTAGCTGTGCTCTCCCGGATGACTGCCGATCTGCCCCAAGGGGCGGCCCGTCTGGTCGTTCAGGACCTGCCCGGTTGAATTGAACGCTTCGTCCAGTTCGTTATGTCCGAGCAGGGCAAAATCACGGTTGGCAGGTATTTCCAATTCCTCAAGCAGTTTGAAAACCGTTCCTCTTGGAATATCAAGAATGGAATCGGCCGCTGCTGTCTGAACCAGAAATAATTGAAAAGTTACGATTCCTATCACGAGTATTTTTGCCATGACTGATAGCCTTTCAGGAAAATGGCAAGCAATCGCCCTGCCTCTTATCTTTCTCTTTTTCACTTTTCCACTGTCCGTTCTGATGCGACCAATTGAATCAGATAATCGGGAACATCCATGACGACGTCTCCCTTATTTGGGGGAACCGGCCAGAGGGAGAATAATTGCTGGCCGTCATCCTGCTCATCCTGTTGATAGATTTCGCCAATCATATATGGCTTATTGTCATAAATGATCCTGCTACCGACAAAGGCTTCACACTTTATACTGTCGTTGATCGAGATCATCGATGAGGCCGGCTCGGCTTCCGAGTGGGCAATCTGAATCAGGGGGATGATTGCATGGTTCTCCTTGCCGAACAGTGAAAGATTGGTGCAGCTGCAGGTCGTATCACGATAGCCGTATTTTTGAAAAACCAGAATTCGACGAACCGGCCAACCGGCACCGGTCACGGGTAGCTGAAAAGTAATCCCAGAGGTGATAGCCGGATAAGAGAAGCGGCCTGTCGCTGGCGTCGTGACGGTTTGTGCCATTCTATTCTTTGAGCGTGTTATGACCGCTTGCGGAGCTGAACCGTCCGGTATCGGGACGGCTATCTCTTTGATTCTAACATCAGCCAGTGGGTTCCCACTGTTACTGTCAACGACGATCCCTGAAAATGCTGGAACATCTGTCTGGGTTCGTGGAATACAGCCGGTCAGAAGCATAAGCAACAGCAGACTGGTGAAACGCATCAATTTAATCCTTTACGATCTCAGATTTCAGTTTGCGGACCAGCTGGCGTCCGGCATCGAGTTCTGCCTGCGTATATTCCTGCGCCGTTTCAGCGTTCTTTTCGTAGTCCAGAACCTCGTGGCGTGCTTCTTGATCGCCATTTTCTGCTGCAATAAGAAACCAGGCATAGGCGCGGGGATGATCCTGAGGGATGGTTTCCCCGTAAAAATACATCCAGGCCAATTCTCGTTGTGCGGGGGGATGGTTGTTGTAGGCGGCTGTTTTGATCCAGTCGATCCCGGCTCTGAGATTTGCTTTGACCCCGTTTTCCTGCAGGTATGCCAGGCCGATGGCGTATTGCGCTGCCGGGTTGCCGTTTTCAGCCGCCTTGGCAACCCATCGGGCGGCGAGTTTGCGATCCGGCTCCGAAGTTTTCTCGGCGTTGATGAGATTCAGTAACTTTTTCTGAGCTTGTCTGTCGCCCTGCTCGGCCAGTAAGATGTCCGCCTGGCTGATCTGGTCGACCCCGGTGAGCAGGAAACTGACCCAGACGCCATGCTCGACCTCGTCAAAAAAGAAATCGCCGCGCGGACACGGCTCTTCTCCAGCACCGAATCGATTTAACTTATCCGCTGGGATTTCCAGCGCTTTCAACTCGTTTGCGACCTGTTCGGCATAATGGGAGGTGA
>JANTGZ010000178.1 GCA_024762675.1 Thermodesulfobacteriota bacterium
TTGAACATTGAACTTTGAACTGAAAGATGAATATTCCTGATTACAATACTTGTTGCGAACTTCTTGAGCGCTATGAGGTGCCTGAACATATTATTGACCACAGCCGTCAGGTGGCGCTTATCAGCCTCTCTCTTAGAGAGGGGTTGGCCGTACAAGGGATTGATTTTGACCGGGATCTCCTTTTAAGTTCCGGCCTCTTGCATGATATTGCTAAAATGACTTCGATCGAGAATGGTCGTGATCACGCTGAACTTGGAGCTGAATGGCTCGATCGTGAAGGTTATCCGGAGATTGGTGAAATTGTTCGTAATCATGTTCGGCTTCAAACAGACCTTGCCGGCCCCATAGTCGCCAAGGAAATTATTTACTATGCCGACAAACGGGTACGCCATGTTGAGATTGTCTCGGTCTCGGAACGACTGACCGACCTTAGAGAGCGCTATGGGGTAAATTCATCCTCACTGACCAGGTTGTCGGATCTTGAAAACCTGACTTTGGCCGTTGAAAAAAAGATTTTCAGTTGTCTCGATTTTCCTCCTGAAAATATTTTGCTGCGTTGTCGTGGTAAAAACTTATTGACATAACCGGCTTGAAGCAATATATACCCCCTTCGGCCCCGCGACCAAGGCTTTTTTGAAGACGCTAAACTTGCGTCTATTGACTCTCATATGTCTATAAAACCCCGCAAAAGGGATATAAGATTTTAATATTATTGAGGAAGAAGGGATCTAGATGGAAATCAAGGTAATCGACAATGATGTCGAAAAGGCGATTAAAATTCTCAAGAACAAGCTTAATAAATCGGGTTTGTTTCGGGAGCTGAAGAAAAGACGTCACTATGAGAAACCGAGTGTGCGGAAAAAAAAGAAACATGCTGAAGCTTTAAAACGGCAGGCCAAGAAGAGACGTTTTGGTATGCGATAAGCAAGGCAGTGATGAAAATAATTTTAAAAAGCCCCTCTGCTGTTTACAGTAGAGGGGCTTTTTCACGGGTAAAGTACGGTACTCGGTCTTATAACGAAGTCAGACAACTATTTGACTGATTGATTGACAATACGATTGTTGGCATCCACCAGGATAGCTTTAGGAGTAAACTCTCTGGCCTGCTCTTCGCTCATCATGGCGTAAGCGGCAATGATTACCATATCACCTTTACGGGCCATTCGGGCCGCCGCGCCGTTGATGCATATTTCTCCGTTGTCATATTCACCTTCAATGACGTAAGTGGTAAAGCGGGCTCCGTTGGTCAGGTTGTAGACCTGGACCTGTTCGTAGGCCAAGATGCCGGAGGCCTCAAGCAAGGTTTTATCAATCGTTATACTGCCTTCATAGGAGAGGTTGGCATCGGTAACCGTCGCCCGGTGAAGTTTTCCCTTAAACATATTAAGTAGCATAATTTCGATCCTTTTTTAGGTCATCTCTAAAAATTCTAATTTTTAGAGATGACCTTTATTCATTAGCAAAGTTTGGGGTTGTCTCTTATCTGCTCAACTTTGAACATTGAACGTTGAACTCTGAACTGTTTTACAGTTTGAGGTTGTCAATTAAACGGGTCCCGCCCAGTTTGACGGCGATCAGCAGCACCGCCGGGGTGGTAATCGGGCCGTTGATTTCAGTCAGATTTGAGGCGTTGTAGATTTTGATATATTCAACCTGAAAAGGGCTCTCCATTTTTTTATCAAGTTGTTCAGAAACAGTTTGGCAGAGTGCTTTGCTCTCTTTAAGACCCTGTTTATGGAGGGCTTTAGCATGAATTAGAGCCTGGAAGATGTTTGCAGCCTCTTTTCTCTCTCTGTCCGGGAGGTAGGCGTTACGGGAGCTCATGGCCAGGCCATCACTCTCTCTGACAATCTGTACTCCGACAATTTCAATGGGGAAGTTGAGGTCGTCTACCATCTGACGAATAACGGCCAGTTGCTGAAAGTCCTTTTCCCCAAAAAAAGCGATGTTCGGCAGGGTCAGGTTGAAAAGCTTGCTGACGACCGTGGTGACCCCTTGAAAGTGGCCCGGCCGCCCGGCACCGCAAAGCCCTTTGGTAATCTCTTTAACCTCGACCGAGGACTGAAAAGAGTCTGGATAGAGCATCTCCCGGGTCGGCGTGAAGACAATATCTACCCCGACATTGCGGCATTTAGCAAGATCCCCGTCAAGGTCTTGCGGATAACAGTCAAGGTCCTCATTGGGGCCGAACTGGATTGGATTGATGAAGATCGAGACGATAACCAGGTCGGCTTTTTCCCGGGCTCTTTTCATCAATTCAAGATGTCCGTCGTGGAGATAGCCCATGGTTGGAACCAGGGCTATAGTTTTTCCTGATCGACGGCTCTCAAGGGCAAAAGCCTGAATCTCTTTAATGTTTCCTATCTGCTGCATAATAATAGATCAACTGAAGGAGTGCTCGGGGCCGGGAAAGGTGCCCTCTTTTACTTCGCGACTATAGTTTTCCAGGGCTTTCCTGGTCTCACTGCCTAAGTCGGCATACTGTTTGACAAAAGAGGGGCGGAAGCGGTCAAAGAGAGTGAGCATGTCGTGAAGAACCAGGACCTGGCCGTCACAGCCGGGACCGGCACCGATACCGATAGTTGGAATCTCCAGGGATTGACTGATCTCGGTGGCGATATCAGTCGGAACGCATTCAATGACCACAGCAAAAGCTCCGGCTTCGGCAACTGCCTGGGCGTCTTTGAGCAAGCGCTCTTTCTCTCGTTGGACCCGGAAACCACCAAGCTGGTTAACCGCTTGCGGGGTCAGGCCGATATGGGCACAGACTGGAATGCCGATATCGACTAAAGCTTTGATAGTTTCCCGCATGGTGACTCCGCCTTCGAGTTTGACCGCTCCGGCACCGGTCTCTTTCATGATCCGACCGGCCTGGAATTTGGCATCTTCGATACTTACCTGGTAGCTCATGAAGGGCAGATCAATAATTACTAGAGCACGCTCCGTGCCGCGGACAACGGCGCGGCCGTGGTAGATCATTTCGTCAACGGTTACCGGCAGAGTATCTTTATGGCCGGCAACTACGACCCCTAACGAATCACCAACCAGAATGGTGTCGATCTGGCTCTGGTCAAGGAGGCGGGCGAAAGGGTAGTCGTAGCCGGTGACCATGGTGATCTTTTCACCCTTTTTCTTCATTTCGACAAGGTCGGTCGTAGTTATTGCTTTAGCCATGAATCTATGTTCCTTAATATTAAAATAAAAAGCCCGCCTTGTAAAGAGAGGCGGGCTTATGGCAGCAAAAAGATCGGCTTAGCCGGTCAGAAAAGAGCTGCTTGAAGTAAATTAAGTCCGGCCGTCTCAGTCTTCGCTTTATGGAAGATCCAAGCGGTGTCGAGATGCAGTTGCCTGAGGCTCGACGGGATTATATATGGATGGTTAGATTGTTAAAGTAGCTCCGGTCAAGAACAGAGATCGGTAAGCCACTCTACAATTTTATCATCGTTGACACGACTGGTGTTGATTACGACATCGTAGAGTTTCGGGTTACTCCAATTCTCATTGAAGTAGAACTTGATATATTCGCGACTCTTTTTATCCATTGCTTCAATTTGCTTCTGCGCCTCGGCATCATTTAAATCCGGGTTTTCGATCTGAAGACGGGCGATGCGAGCAGTCATTGAGGCGATAATTCTGATATTGATAACTTCGGGTTGCTCCCGTAAAATACACTGGCCGCCACGACCGACAACCATGACGTTGGGGCGCTGTCCGAGTTCAGAGATAACCTTGCAGATCATCTCCCGGTAGATATCGCTGTCAATCCATCCCTGCGTATCGAAAGAGTAGGGGACTTTGTCGCGCTCATCATATGTGGTTTCGGTCTCTACCTCTTCCTTATGTTTGCTGGATTTCTTGAATATATCGAGATCGATGATGCGTGAGAGGTAGGCCCTGACATTAATATGTCCCTCCTCCTCAAAATCCATGACCTCCTGGTGTGACACCTTGGCGTGATCAGCTACTTGTTCGACGATTTCCTTGTCAAGGTAGTCGTAGTTAAGTTTTTGGGCCAGGCGTTTGGCTATCTCCAGGCCTCCTGAAGCGAACTCTTTGGAAATCGTGATAACCGGCATATCTACTCCTTAGCATAAAGCGAAAGTATCCCCCATAGTGTCCAGGGGATGAGCTTTTCTATCTTGAAAATCGCTGGGCCTTCATAAACAATTTTTTCGGTCATGTCAAACGAAAATCGTTGTTTTAAGAAGCAAGATTGATCTCTTAT
>JANTGZ010000179.1 GCA_024762675.1 Thermodesulfobacteriota bacterium
CTGGCCGGCAAAGCCGCCGCCCAGCTGGGATTTATGTAAACAACAAAACTGAACTCCTCAAGTATTGAGAAGTTCAGTTTTTCCCCTGCCCTCCTTCGACATTAGATTCCCTCGTACAACAACAATAATGTAATCCGAAATTGAACTTTCATCTTCGGCACTGTCCACAAAACCATACAAAGATCGCGTCGCTAAAACCATACAAAATCTTTAACAGAGATGAATTTGTACTCAAATACCTACAAAGAAGCTCTCATCCAGGAATTGGATTGATATTTGCTTTAATAGAACAGTTTAAAAAAAAGGAGTTTAAAACAAAGCGATACCTGCATTATTAGTCCAGGGAGAAATCACCATGGAAAGTATCTTGCCAAATCTGCTGAGAAGATCGGCAGACAACTGCTTTCGCCCGCAACCGGGGCACATCCACAAAAAAACCTTACCAACAATCTTTTTCACACTTGTCATTCTGCTCTCTTCACTTTTTTCCCCTCTGACATCTTTTAGTAAGGCGGCCACCTTAAATGTCACTCTGGTCAACGGCCTCAGCGGCGAGATCCTTTCCGGCATAAAAATCACAGCCTCAGAACGCCTGGAAACCGGCAAACTTAAATGGGTTGCCAACCACGAGACCGACAGCCAGGGCTTGGCCGTCTTTGATCTTGACGGTCTCGGTAGCGGCAAAACCTATGTCCTTTATACAAAGGTCTACAATAATATTACCGCCTACTCTGACGACCTTAATAATCCCGGAAATTATCTTTTCAAGATCGGCAAACTCCAAGTAAAAGTCGTAAGCGGCATCGATGGATCTCTGTTGCCGGAGATCAAAGTGACGGCCAAAGAGAGACTGGCTGACGGCAAACTCAAATGGCTAACCAGTGGCAAAACCGATGAACAGGGAATCATCCGCCTTGATCTCAGGCAACTAGGAGAGGGTAAAATTTGTGTTCTCTGCGCTCAGAGCCCGACCGACGGTAGCAACAAGTACTCTAACGATCTCACCACAAACGGCTATTTTGATTTTATAGTCGGCAACCATCCCTTAAATGTTACTCTGGTCAACGGCCTCAGCGGCGAGATCCTTTCCGGCATAAAAATCACAGCCTCAGAACGCCTGGAGACCGGCAAACTTAAATGGGTTGCCAGCCGTGAAACCGATGATCAGGGCCGAGCCGTGTTTGACCTTGAGGATCTCGGCAACGGTCGCATTTATACCCTCTCTTGCAACCCCTATAACGGCGGCACGGTCTACAGTCCGGATCTTAATCAACCCCAGAATTATACTTTCCGGGTCGGCACTCTACCGGTAAAATTGGTCGATGGTGACTTAGGCCTCGCCTTGGTCGGTAAAAAGATTGTTACCTACGAAAAGAGCCCTGAAGGGAAACTCCATTGGCGCAAAAGCGGCACGACTGATGAAAATGGCCTGATTATCTTCGACCTGCCCGACCTTAACGAGGGCCGGGTCTATGTCGCCAAAGTTTACGATCCTTTTGGCAATGACAAAAAATATTACAGCCCTTGGATCACCAGTGAGGGAGAGTTGCTTTTTACGGTGAATCGGGAAGGGGAATACAGCCCCGACTTGACACCTCCATGGATTAACATTGACAGTCCAAAAAGTGAGACTTTAGTCAGTGATATCGGCTTTACCCTCAACGGCCGGGCCACCGACAATCAGGAGATTGCTCGCATTGAAATAATGGTCAGTGATCCGATAACCGGTCAGCACCTAAGTCAAACGGTTTTCAACCCGGATAACGGCCATTGGCAAATGTCAGTTCCAAAAACCATGCTGACTGCAGGCCAAACCGTATCAATCACTGCTAAGGCAATCGACACAGCCCATAATTTTGCGACTACTTCAATCAACCTTGTTGTTACCTTAGACGATGAAGCACCAAAATTGGCCATTACTTCACACTCTAATAATGATTCCGTCAGCAGCAGTGGTTTTCTGATTTCCGGCTACGCTACCGACAACACCGGCATTACCGGTTTGCGGGCCAGCCTGACCGGCCCGCAAACCGCATCAACCATAATTTCGGAAAATCTACCGGTATCAGCAAGCAGTGGAAACTGGACTCTGGCAGTTGACAAAAATCTGCTGACTACCGGCACAACCATTAAACTCTCCTTCACAGCGACAGATGGGCCCGGCAATGAAACAAGCGCCGATATTTCCCTGCTCATAACTGAATCACTCCTTAACGCCGGTCAGTTGTTAAACCGCATCACTTTCGGGGCAACCCCGACTCTACTTAAAGAAATCAACCGGACCGGGGCGGAAAATTTCCTTGCAAAGCAGCTGCAACCGCAGACGATTGATAACCTTGATTTTGACAACCTGATCGGTACCTGGATGCCCGAATACCGCGACGATTTAACCTGGCGCCAACTGATGTATGCCGCCTACAGCCACCGGCAACTCCAGGAGATGATGACCTGGTTCTGGGAAAACCATTTCAATACCGACATCTCAACCCACGGCCAGATTATATACGAAGTTAATGAAAACCAGCTCTTTCGTGAACATGCTTTAGGCAAATTCAAAGATCTGCTGACGATCAGTGCCACCAGCCCGGCGATGCTCTACTATCTCGACAATGTCTCCAACCGGCGCCAAGCCCCGAATGAAAATTACGCCCGGGAGATCATGGAACTGCACACTTTAGGGGTTGACGGCGGCTATACGCAAGCCGATATTGTCGAAACCGCCCGAGCTTTTACGGGCTGGAGAGTTCATGAAGGCGAATTCTATTTTGATAATCACCGACATGACTATGACGAAAAAACAGTTCTTGGAGAGCTGTTGCCGGCCGGCCAAGGCATTGAAGACGGTCACCAGGTTATCGATATTCTGGCTCGACACCCAGCTACGGCCCGCTACATTTCAAAAAAACTATTACAGTTTTTTATCAGCGATGAACCGACAACAGAACTTATTGAATATGTCTCTCAAGCTTTTATGGGAAGTGATGGCGATATTGCCATCGTCATCTCCCTGATCCTTCATTTACCCGAATTTAGCGACGCTTCAAATTTTCACAACAAGGTCAAAACCCCGCTGGAATTTACCGCCTGTCTCTTACGTAACCTGCCGGTGATTAAAGTGGAACGCCATCTGCGTTCGGCTATGGACAGCATGGGTATGCGACCTTACCATTATCCTCTACCAACCGGTTGGCCTGAAACCGGGGATAAATGGGTCAACTCAAACCAGCTTCTGCAACGCCTGCTCTTGGCCAATGGGGTAGCCTTTAACGAAAAGTTAAGCACCAGTGTCTGTTTTGTCGACCTGAAAAAATTTTTCCAGAGCAACGGTTTTGAAACGGCCCCGGGCATCGTCGGTTTTCTCTTTAACCTGGCTTTGGGAAATGACTATTCTCAACTGGAATGGGATCTGGCCATCAATATTCTTAACGGCAACCAAACCAGCGAATTTGATATCAACCGTGAGGATGCCGAACTGCGCTTAAGAGAGATGACCGGTACGGTTTTGAGTTACCCGGCTTATCAATTACAGTAAACGACGGGAAGTTCCGATAATACCGGAGCAGGAGAAGATCATGAAAAGAAGAGATTTCTTACGCTTTATGGCGGCGGGGAGTGTAACTGCCGGCACCTTTCTCTATGGCAGTCCCTGGCACTACAACCTGAAACAGGCCCACGCAGCGACCGGTAAAACCTTGGTTGTCATTTTCCAACGCGGCGGTTGTGACGGCCTCAACTCAGTCGTACCTTTCGGTGATCAGGAATACTATAATTTAAGGCCAAACATCGCTATACCCAGACCTAACAGCGGTGACCCACGCTCGGCCCTGCCTCTGGACAATTTTTTCGGTCTCCATCCCAGCCTGGCCCCGCTGCATGACATTTTCCAGGCGGGCCGCCTGGCAGTCATGCCGACGGTTCACTATCCAGATGGTAACCGCTCCCATTTCGACAGTGAAATTATTATCGAGAGCGGAGCTCGAAGTAAACTTTACAACGGCTGGCTCTGTCGCCATTTAGTCAGTTTTCCCCAGAGAGAGACACATTTGAGAGCGGTCGGTTTCGGCAATGAGATACCACACTCTCTGCGCGGTGAAGCTACGGTTTCAACCTTTAACAATCTTGATGATTTTTCTTTTGGCGGCGACGCTCACGCTGACACTTTCCGTAACCGCCTGCGCTTAGTCTATGAGCAACCAACCAATCCCG
>JANTGZ010000180.1 GCA_024762675.1 Thermodesulfobacteriota bacterium
CGGGAAAACGCTTTTTATCTCCCGCAGAGACGCAAAGACGAAGAGAAAAACTGCAATGCAAACAGACGCCATACTTCTTTTATTTTAGATATCAACGCGTTAGGTCAAGTCAAAGAGTTGAGTTATGATTTTTATCCTTCAACTTCGGACAACCTCCTACGCTATCGTATCATAACGGGAGGATTTCATGGCAAAACTGCCGCGCCCTTTGGTTGCTGATCTTAGAGCCGTAGTGTAACCAAATAGTCGTTGCAAGGGAACATCGGCGGTAATCCGGCTGAAATATTCCTGACTGTCGATATCAAGAACCCGACCACCGCGACCATTGAGTTCACCGATAACATCGCCAAGATTCTCTTCCGGTACTGTAATCTCGGTCTCCATAATTGGTTCAAGCATGGCCGGCCCGGCCGCTTCCAGAGCCTGCCGGGCCGCATTGGCACCAGCGACTTTAAGAGCAACTTTTGTAAAATCGTTATTTTCCCCTTCAACCTTGACGATTTGAAGCTCGACATCGACCAGAGGATAACCCTGCACCGGTCCGGAACTTAAAACCTCCTGAAGCCCTTCAGCCACAGCCGTCTTAAAAGCTTCGGAAAGGATGGCACCAGCACCATCCTCCCAGACGACCTTATTACCATCGTCCCTCTGACGCGGAACCACACGCACAGTCAGGCGGGCGAACTGACGCTCTTTTTCCTCTTCATCAATCCGTTCAAATTCAGCGCTCGATACCGCCTCTTTGGTTACTGTCTCCTGATAGAGAACCTGAGGTTTACCCAGATTACTTTCGAGATTGAACTCCTGGCGCAAACGCTCATGAATAATCTCCAAATGGAGCTCACCCATACCGGATATCACCACCTGGCCGGTTTCATCATCCATCTTGATCCGAAAGGTGGGATCTTCATCAACCAGTTTGGCCAGACTCTCCCAAAGCTTATCGAGATCGCTGTTGCGCTGGGGTTCAATCGCAGCCGAGATCACCGGCACCGTAAACTCCATCCCCGGCAAAACCAGGGGATCAGTTGAGGTGCATACGGTATCACCGGTGGCCGAATGCTTGATCCCCATAACCACCACGATATCTCCGGCTACCGCCTTTCCGATACGGTTTTTTTTATGTGACTGCATCTGAAAGAGGCGCGACACCTTCTCTTTTTTCTTGAGCCTGGGATTAAAAATCTCCTGGCCAACGCTTAGGGTTCCAGAGTAGATACGCAGGAAAACCAGGCGCCGGCCCTCCATCATCGCAACCTTGAAAAGGAGAGCCGCAAGAGGTTCACTATTTTTGGCCGGCCGCTCAATCTCCGCTTTGGTTTCAGGATGCTGACCACAAACCGGCGGCACCTCGGCCGGAGAGGGCAAAAAATCAGCGACCGCGTCAAGCAGAGGCTGAATCCCTTTATTCTTAAGGCCGCTACCACATAAAACCGGCACCAATTGACCGGCAATCGTCTGGTCCCGCAACACCTTAGCTACTCGATCAACCGGTAAAGATTCCCCATCAAGAAAGAGTTCCAGAAGTTCATCATCACCTTCGGCTACCGCCTCCCAGAGATTTTGCCGGGCGGCCTCGACTGCTGCCCTCATATTTTCGGGAATCTCAGACTCTCTGAAATCAAGTTCCTGATCGTCATCCCAGTACAGAGCCTTTCCGGCCAGCAGATCAACCACACCACAAAAATCGGCTTCACTGCCGATCGGCAACTGAATCGGCACCGGGGAAGCCCCCAGCTTCTCCCGCAGCTGCGTCATCACAGCGTCGAAATCACTCCCTAAACGATCCATTTTATTGACAAATACCACTCTCGGCACACGATATCGATCAGCTTGCCGCCAGACCGTTTCGGACTGCGGCTCAACCCCGCCAACAGCACAAAAAACCGCCACCATACCATCAAGCACCCGCAAACTACGCTCAACTTCAGCCGTAAAGTCGACATGGCCGGGGGTATCAATAATAGTTATCGTATGTTTCTTCCAACTACAGGTGGTTGCGGCCGAGGTAATCGTAATCCCGCGATCCTGCTCCTGATCCATCCAGTCCATTACCGCCGTTCCATCATGCACCTCTCCGAGCTTATGGGTCTGCCCGGTCGCAAAGAGAATACGCTCGGTAATTGTAGTCTTGCCCGCATCAATATGAGCGGCGATACCAATATTCCTGATTAAATCTATTTTCGCCATCTTTATAATTCTTTCTCTAAAGTCTGTAACTCACTCAAAATGAGTTGTTCAAATCTGGTTAAAGGCAGAGCATGACTCTCGGCTAAGGTCACCAGATCATCATGCTCGGGCTTAATATTCATCACTTTACCATGTTGGTCCCGGGCAATTTTGCACCGTATTTCACCAAATGACGTCCGATATTGACGAATTTCACGCTCAAGAAAGTAGCGTTCACTCTGATGCCGCCGTATTCCTAAAGTAGGGCTCTCACTAAAAACCCGATTGACAATAGCAGACTCGTCTGCTTGACGCAAAATGATCTGGAGAATCACCCCCAAACGACCCTTTTTCATAGCAACCGGCCAGCTGACGACATCAAGTGCACCGCTTATCAATAAACGCCCCTGCAAAGCCGCCACCTTTTCCGGTGTCATATCATCCAGAGTAACCTCAAGGGTAATGTAAGGCTCTAAAACATAGGACGAATCGTCAATGGCACTGCCCCGATCAGCACTTCCCAATGTGAGACGTAAAAGATTAGGTCGCTCAAGGTGTTGACGACTACCAGCGCCGTAACCACAGCGGCCCAGTTTATAGCCCGATTTTGTAAAGGTTGGGAAAAGTTCGGCTAAAGCCTTAAAGATCGCCGCTCCGGTCGGGGTTACAAGCTCCGCCTCAATCCCGCTTTCGAACACCGACAAACCTTCAAGCAAGGCCACCACCGCCGGCACCGGTATCGGCATACGCCCATGCGCACAGTCAATAAAGCCGGTACCGAGCGGAACCGGTTTTATGCCGACCGACTCCGGATCACACCAATCAAGGGCTGTCGCCACTCCGACAATATCAGCCAAGGTGTCGTAATCCCCAACCTCATGAAAATGGATCTTCTCGATAGTACTGCCATGCACTTTGGCTTCGGCGGCCGCCAGTCGCATGAATATTTCAAAACATATTTCAGTAACTTTTTCCGGTAACGAGGTCTCCGTCAAAAAACTTTTCACTGCAGCCATCGTCTTTGGGGCCGGGTTTACAGCGGCCTCCTCCAGACCAGGGAAATCGACCTTTACAGCAGCGATTCCATGACGCTCGACGGAGGTAGTATTGAGAGAGAACAAACGCCCCAATCCGATCTTTTCGAGATTTTCCCGTAAAAGTGCAAAAGGCAACCCTAAATCGAGGAAAGCACCCAGAAACATATCACCACTGAGACCGCCCACAGGATCTATGAAAAGTACTTTTTTACTCATTACCACTCAACCTTTCACAGGCAGCTATAATCTCAGGCAAAACTTCATCCGCCGGCCCCAGAATAGTCAGGTCGGATACCGGTCCGGAAAGCGATGTCGGCTCAAGGTTAATCTCGATCACTCTGCCGCCGGCTTTTTTGGTCAAAACCGGCATCTCGGCAGCGGGGTAAACATTAGCTGAAGTACCTACCACCAGCATAACCTTGGCTTTCTCAGCTGCCGAACTGGCTTCAAGCAAGGCCCAATCAGGAATCTGCTCGCCAAAAAAAACGACGTCAGGCTTAAGAATGGCACCGCATTCCTGACATTGAGGCGGCAGCTTTTCACACTCTGAGAGTTTAAAATTGGCCCAGCGCCAGTCACACTCCAGACAACAAAGATGTCTGGTTGCACCATGAAATTCTATCACTTTCCGATTGCCGGCAGCCTGATGCAGGCCATCAACATTTTGCGTTATGAGACTTCGCAAAAGCCCTTTTTTTTCAAGCTTAGCCAGTGATTTATGAGCTTTGTTGGGCTGCGCTTTTTCAACCACACTAAGCATCTCTTCCAACATACCCCAAACCTTTTCCGGCTGCCGTCTGAAACTTCTGATATCAGCATACTCAGACGGATCGTATTTATCCCAAAGCCCCTGACTTCCACGAAAAGCCGGTATCCCGCTGGCAACCGAAATCCCGGCACCGGTCAACCCAGTCGCCCGGCCGTCAGCCTGGAGTAAAAGTTCAGCCGCCTGTTCAAAAACCCGCATT
>JANTGZ010000181.1 GCA_024762675.1 Thermodesulfobacteriota bacterium
ATGAAAGAAAACAATTCTCCATTCTCAACTCTCAATTCTCAATTGATCCCGCCGGGATATAAGCAGACTGAGGTGGGGGTGATTCCGGAGGATTGGGGTGTCAGATCAGCTAGACAAATTGGGATACCTGTCAGAGGCGGGTCGCCACGGCCAGCTGGCGACCCTCGGTATTTCAACGGCTCATACATTTCTTGGCTGACCGTCGCCGCCCTCACAAACATTCCAGAATCGCAACTCGTTGTCTCGGAAACAGAGACCTATCTGACCGAGGAGGGGTCGTTACATAGTAGAACGCTGAAGAAAGGGACTCTGATCATAGCCAACAGCGGCGCTACACTCGGCGTCGCCAAGCTCCTCGGCATAAAGTGTTGTGCTAACGACGGTATCGCCGCTCTTCTTAATCTAAGCAAAGATATCGATCCCTACTACCTCACGCATTACATCAACACTAAAACGAACTATCTTCGTGAGGTTGTAGCTACTGGGAACGGTCAGCCGAATTTGAATACTGATTTAATTGGAGATTTTCTGATCCCCCTCCCACCCACCAAAACCGAACAAACCGCCATCGCTACCGTCCTGAGCGACGTGGATGCGTTACTGGAGAGCCTGGACCGGCTCATCGCCAAGAAGCGCGACCTCAAACAGGCCGTCATGCAGCAACTCCTCACCGGCTAAACCCGCTTGCCGGGGTTTGGGGGGGAGTGGGAGGAAAAGACTATTGAACAATCAGCGGACTGTCTCGATGGAGTTCGCGTGCCACTTAACGAAGCTCAACGGGCACAAATGCAGGGAGATATTCCCTACTGCGGAGCAAACGGTGTCCTTGACCATGTGAACGACTTCGTTATTGATGACGATATTATCCTAATGGCTGAGGACGGCGGTTACTTTGATGAATACGAAACCCGTCCTATTGCCTACCGTATGATAGGAAAGTGCTGGGTTAATAATCACGCCCATATATTGAAGGCGAAACTTGGCTATGATCAAGGATTCCTTTTCTATTCTCTTGTGCATAAGGATATCCTTCGCTTTCTGGCAAGTGGTACACGGGCAAAACTTAACAAGTCTGAGATGAATAAAATTGAGATGTTTTTCCCAACAGATGAAACTGAACAAACCGCCATCGCCACCGTCCTCTCCGACATGGACGCCGAAATCGAAGCGCTGGAACAACGCCGCGCCAAGACCCGCGATCTCAAACAGGCGATGATGCAGGAGCTGCTGACCGGCAAAACGAGGTTGGTGAATGTGGAGACCCACGCATGAAAATTTCCTTTATTGAGATTCAAAACTTTCGCAAACTCAAGTCCTGTCGGGTTGAAATGGCTTCAGAGGAAACGATTCTTGTGGGAGCCAACAATAGCGGCAAGACCTCCGCTATGGATGCAATGATTTTGTTTCTCAAAAAGAGTCGCCGCAAAGATATAGCAACCACAGATTTTACCTTATCGAACTGGAGACCTATCAATCGAATCGGTGCCGATTGGGCAAATGCTGACAAGGACAACAAACCAGAGCTTATGCTGGAACAATGGCTGACGTATCTGCCAGCTATCGATGTCTGGCTTAGCGTTGACGATGCTGACCTTCACCACGTCATCCACATTCTGCCTACGCTTGATTGGACGCCGGATCAGTTACTTGGGGTGCGCCTGATTTTAGCCCCCAAAGATATTGAGAAGCTGTACAAAGAGTTCCGAGATGCTTACCAATCCGCTCGTGATAACGAACCAACAAATTCATCAGGAGAGAAAAGCACACTATCCTTATGGCCGGAATCGATGCGGGAGTTTCTGGACAGGGAGCTTCACCGGCATTTCGAAGTTAAGGCATACATCTTGGATCCAGCACAATGCAATGAACCAGAAAATGGCACTGCCAAACCCCAGCCGCTTTCTGCCAACAGTGAACCAATGGACAGGGAGCCAATTGAGGGCCTCTTCAAGATTGACGTTATCAGTGCCCAGCGGGGATTCTCTGATCCAAAAACTGAAGATGATTCACACAGCGGTTTTGCAAGTTTGTCCACGCAGCTTCGGCATTATTTCACCAAACATTTAGACCCATCCGAATCGCCTGATGCCAGTGACATCGAAGCTCTACAGGCAATTGAGGAAGCAAAGGCGGTATTTGACGATAAACTGAAAACAAGTTTCAAACCGGCGATAGGTGAGCTTGAAGGACTAAATTATCCGGGGTTCAGCGACCCGAAAATTTCCCTGACGAGCCAGATTCGCGCCGTTGACAGTTTAGACCACAAAACCGCCGTTCAGTTTGATGTGTCACCAGAACGTGACGGTAAAGCCGTTCTGTCGCTTCCAGAGCAATATAACGGCTTGGGGTACCAGAACCTCATCTCCATGGTATTCAGCCTGATCCGATTCAGAGATGAATGGATGCGTGTCGGCAAAGCGGAAAAAAGACAAAGCAATGATGACTCAATCATTGAACCGCTTCATATGGTTCTTATCGAAGAGCCGGAAGCTCACCTGCACGCTCAGGTTCAGCAGGTATTCATCAAGAAAGCTTATCAAGTACTGCGTGCCAACAACAGGCTCAAAGATGAGCAACTCAATACACAGCTGATTGTCAGCACCCATTCATCTCATATCGCTCATGAATTGGATTTCACTTGTTTGCGTTACTTTCGAAGAGAACCTGCAAGGCAAGAGGGAGAAATACCTTCAGCGACCGTCGTGAATCTATCAAAAACGTTTGGCGATGACAATGACACGTCTAAGTTTGCCACACGCTATCTTAAGGCAACTCACTGTGATCTGTTTTTTGCTGATGCGGCCATTCTTATTGAAGGCTCAGCCGAACGAATGCTTGTCCCGCATTTCATACGACACAAATTCCCCAAGTTGGATCAGAGTTATATTTCCCTGCTTGAAATCGGCGGCAGCCACGCACATCGTTTGAGGCCACTTCTTGAAACGCTGGGACTTCTGTCGCTCATAATTACAGATTTAGATTCGATTTGTGAGACCGGCACTGCAAAGGCCTTTCCTGAACGAGGCAAGAAGTATCGAACAGGCAACACAACGCTTAGAAATTGGATACCCAATAAAAAGAAGCTGGATGAGCTGCTGGGTTGCTCTGACGATGACAAGCAATCTGGCAACAAGCAGATCAGGGTGGCCTATCAATGCCCCGTAAAACTTAAGTATAAAGAAGGATCTGAGGAAGAGGATGCCCTGCCATACACGTTTGAAGATTCGTTGGCTTTGACCAATATAGAATTGTTCCGAGGTTATGATGATCCCAAAGGCTTATTGAAAAAACTCAAAGAAGCCCTTGGCAAGGACACTCTATGCGAAGCCTGTAAGGAGATGTTTGATAATTTGGGGACAGGAAGCAAAGCCGAGATGGCTTTGGAATTACTCTATCTGACTGAACCCAGCGAGCTTGAGCCACCGGCCTACATTTCCGATGGTCTCACATGGCTTGAAGAAAAACTGGATGAAAGAAAACAGGATTTCTTGGCGACCGCGAAGGCGGAGGTGAAAAATGACTGATTCTTCCACTCAAACGAACGACCTTAGCAGAGTGATGGCCGATTGCCTCAACCTGGATACCCCTAAGAGCTTTTTCCTGTTTGCCGGTGCTGGCTCCGGCAAAACACGAGCCCTTGTTGAAGCGATGAAAATGTTTCGCAAGAAACACGGTCAGGAATTCCGCCTCTCCGCCAGGAAGGTTGCTGTCATTACTTACACCAATGCCGCATGTGACGAAATCAAACATCGAATTGATTACGATCCCATTTTTGCCATATCCACCATTCATAGCTTTGCATGGGAACTGATCCGATCATATCACAACGATATCCGCGAGTGGCTCAGCCGTAATTTGAAAAATGAGATCAATGCTCTTGAACAAAAACAACAAAAGGGGCGAGCTGGCAAAGCTGCCAATGAGCGTGCAGTAAAAATCGAATTAAAGCAAAAACGACGAGTTCACCTTGGCACGATCAGATATTTTACCTACAACCCAAATGGCGAGAATGTCGGTAAAAATTCGCTGAACCATACTGAAGTTATTGGTATCGCTGCAGAGTTTCTTTCTGATAAGCCGCTTATGCAGAAGATATTGATTCGCAAGTATCCTGTATTGCTCATTGATGAAAGCCAGGACACTCAAAAAA
>JANTGZ010000182.1 GCA_024762675.1 Thermodesulfobacteriota bacterium
CGGGCCGCGACGCCGCCGTGGCCGCGCTGGGCTCCGCAGGCCGGTTTATTAGTATAGACGCGCATTCCGTCATATTTCATGTTCGGCAGTCGATATGGGGCTCCGAGCAGTGATCCGGCATAGTAGACGGTGGCGATGCCGAACGAACTGTAGGCTCCGCCATCGAGTTTACACTTATGCGCTAAAGCCATAATCGTCCCATCTTTCTTAAATCCGGTGGTCATCTCATGATAAAACTGATGTCGGGCTCTGGAATGCAGGAAAACCTGCTCCCTGGAGTAAGTTATTTTTACCGGCCGCCCGGTCTTTATGGCCAGAAAACAGGCACTCATTTCCAGAGGTGTAGCTTCACATTTGGGGCCAAAACCACCACCGACACAAGGCCGTACAATTCTGACTCGGCCGATTGGTATGCCCGTCATCATCGCGACCGTGCGCTGGACATAGTGAGAAACCTGGGTTGAAGTATGCAGGGTCAAGCGGCCGGAATGGTCATATTCGGCGATGCAGGCGTGGGGTTCAATAAATCCGCCATCCTGACGTTTGTTGACAAAACTATGTGTATGGATAAAGTCACACTCTTTGAAAGCTGTTTCTGTATCACCAAATTCCTGATGTACCTCGGCACTGATGTTACCTGGGTAGTCATCGTGCAATTGTGGTGCATCCTCAAGCTGAGCTTCTTCTACTGTTAAAACTACCGGTAACTCTTCATATTCAACTTTGATCAGATCCAGGGCCTGATGGGCGGTCGCCAGGTCGACTGCGGCGACCGCAGCGATCTCGTCACCGATATAGCGTACCCGATCGTGGGCAAACAGGGTCTCATCATATCGAGCCGGGGAGACTCCATATTTGGTCAAGCCGACATCTTCGGCTGTTATAACTGCTTTCACTCCAGGCAGTCGCAAAGCTCTGCTTGTATCAATACTGAGGATTTTGGCGTGAGCCAGAGGGCTTTGTAAAATCGCACCATAGAGTTGGCCGGAGCGATTTAGATCGTCGGCGTATTGAGCCTTGCCAGTAGCTTTAATCGCTCCATCAAGTCGGGGAGCTCGGCTGTTTAAAACATCAAACTGTTTTTTCTTCATTTTCAATCCCCCCCGTGACAATTTTTCTCGTCGTTTGATGAACATTCGCAATCAGGTTTTGCAACAGCCAAAATCGCTTCGACAATTTTCTGATAACCGGTACAACGACAGAGATTTCCGGAAATTGCAGTACGTACTTCAAGCTCGCTGGGATCAGGCTGCTCATCGAGTAGAGCTTTAGCCGAGAGGAGCATGCCGGGCGTACAGAAACCACATTGAATAGCCCCTCTTTCAATAAACGAAGTCTGTAGAGGGTGAAGTTTATCACCGTCGGCGAGCCCTTCAATTGTCGTGATCCGATGCCCGTCAACCTGGGCCGCCAGAACCAGACAGGAGTTAACCGGTTCGCCATCCAGTAAAACTGTACAGGAGCCGCAATCGCCTTCACCGCAGCCATATTTTGTACCGGTCAAACTTAAGTCCTCACGCAGCATCCGCAAAAGAGTCTGATTGGGATTAACCAGAACCTCGCAGGTGATACCGTTGAGCTGGAAAGTTATATGACATTTCTTCATAGTTTCCGATCTCCCTTATTTGCACGCAATTTCGTAAGCTTTTGTTAAGGCTCGTACCGTCAAAGCTTCAACCATTAAACGACTGTAAACTGCAGAAGTCCGCAGGCCTCGCGGTCGGGCCTCTTGAGCCGCGTTTTTTCCGGCTTCAGCGAAGTTTTCCGGTGCAGCCTTCATCCCGCATAAACCGGCGGCGGCATTGTGCGCCAACATCGGTGTCGGGGCTACGGCTCCCAGAGCAATTCGGGCCTCTTTAACAGTTTGGCCATCGTCAGCCAGTGAAACTACTGCAGCAACACTTACAATTGAGCGTTCCAGAGCTTTACGGACGCCCAGTTTTTCAAAGGCTCCACCACTGCCATCCGGGAGCCGGGGCAGAAAAATCATACTCATTATCTCTTCCGGCAGCATTATCTGTTCTCCCGGTCCGACAAAAAAATCACTTAAAGCAACTACCCTCTGGTCGCCATAGCGTTGGAGAACGACACTGGCCTGTAAAGCTAAAAGCGGCGGCGCCGTATCGGCGGCCGGCATCGCTGTTGACAGATTACCGCCGACGGTGGCCAGATTACGAATAAGCGGTGAACCCACTTGCGATGCGGCTTGTGATAAAGCTTGTCCCGCCGGGCCAAAATCAAATTCTGCAATTTCAGCAGCGGTGGTTCGCGAGCCCAGATAGAGGCCGTCATCGTCTTCACAAACCCCTTTGATATCTTCAACCCGGTCGAGGGCCACAACCTGAGATGGTGTGGCCTCTTTTTTCTTTAAGGCGATCAGCAGATCCGTGCCGCCAGCCAAAAGCTTGGCCTGATCCCCATAATTTGCCATAATCTGGCAGGCTTCCTCCAGGTCGGCTGGAGCATTATAATCAAACTTGGGCAATAGCATTATGCGCCTCCATAGTGAGAATTGTTCAATTTTAAATGTTAGTACCTTGCAGGTTATTTTCTTGTTTTTTAACAAGAAAATGTTCTGATAAGAGTTACTTATTTGCGGGCCGTTAGAGCCCGTTTGGGTTGCGGGAATTGTTCCCGCATTAGTCGATTATCTCTACTTTAATACCAAATTGCTGCAGCCAGATTGAGAGTAGCTGGGTATTGTTTTCTACCTGTTGGCATCGGCTCTCTTCGCCCTCAATTCCGGCATAAGGGCCGCATTCGTAATAGTGCCAGCCGCGGTAGCCGCCGAAAGGGGTACCGTCATCGGGTTGATTTAAGGCTTTGACACCGCGGGCGAGTTGGAGGTCGACTGGAACCACAACATGATATTTGGAGCCATCCGGAGCGATCCCCAGATAGCCCAGGTTGCCGCAATTATCAGCCAGAGTGGCGCGAAAAATATCTCTTTTTCTAACCTTAAGCGGAGCTTTTATGGGAATCATTTTATCAGGGTAAAACCTTTAAGAGATTCATCACTATTTGATCGGCAAAAGCTTCATCTTCAAGGTTGAGGTCAAAGGTTTTTATCTCAACCAGGGGGTTATTTATATGTTTCTTCAAGGTTTCGATGAACAAATAATCGGTTTCCGGCTCATAAATGGGGCTTTTAGGGCCATCAATTGAGCTCCAGCCGCGTAACGGCAGGAGTAGTGTTACAGACCCGGTGGCTGAGTTTAATTTTCGGGCAAACTCCTGGCCTACCTGAATGATCTCTTCTTCGTTCAAGCGGAGGAAGGTTCTCAGCTTATCTAAGTCGAATTTTTTACGTTGATGATAATCCGGTTTATAGCGAGATTTACGCGGGCTCATCAGGTTGACGCCGCTGGGTGCAATGATTTGCGGGATGCCGAGTTTGCCGGCGGCTTCCAGGCGATGAGGGCCGGCTGAGCGCATTCCCGCCATGAGATGTTCGCCGACGCCGCCCGGGGCCAGATCGATTACTGCATCAAAAAGTCCTTTGGCAATCATCTCTTCCATAGCCCGGTCACAAACTCCGGCCGCGGAAAAACCGATAACATCATAATTTTTCGCGTCCAATTTGCGCATTACAGCCGAGGCGCAACCTTCACATATACCGAATTGGGACATAGCGATCGCTTTTCTACCTGACGATTGCAAATTCTCTCTACTTGGCATGTCGACATTCATCATGCCGGCAATCGCACCCGCCGCCCGCTCCAGGACATTCTTCAACAGGGGTGAAAGGCCGGCAATTTCGATAACCGAGTGAAAGAGCATGATATCGCCGGTACCGATGTAGCGAGTTGCCAGGCCCGGTAAGGCTGCGGTTGCTGAAACCATAACTTTAGGCAAACCAAATGGCAAAGCCCGCATAACATCGGTAGCCATTAACGATCCGGTAGAGCCGCCCAGGCCGATAACTCCGTCGATCTTTCTTTCAGCCAAAAGATCTTTGGCGATGGCGATTGCTCCATTGATCATTGTGCCCGTTATTTTTGCCCGTTCACGGGAGCTGTTGATCTCTTCAATGGAGCTGCCTCCACTTTTGGCCACTTCGGCCGCACTGATATCCGCATTACCCAGAGAGTGTGCGGCCATTGAGATGTCCATCACCAGGGTTTTACAG
>JANTGZ010000183.1 GCA_024762675.1 Thermodesulfobacteriota bacterium
GGCAACCTTGAGAACTTGATATTCGCCTTCGCGAACCAGAAAACCCTGGCTGATGAGTTGATCGAGCCACGCCTTTATCTGTTCGGTTTTTTGCTCTTTTAAAATGCCCCAGGTGGAGAGTTGGTCATGGTTGTTGGTTTTAATGCGGCGGTCATTGGAGCCCTTGAGGACTTGAGCGCTGTAGTGGAGGCCGAAATTCTCCCCCTGTCGCATGATGCTGGAGATGATTTTTTGACCAGTAGTCAGGGGGTCGTCGATCTCCGGCATCTCCTCAAGGCAGATGTCGCAGTGACCGCAATTCTCTTTATCCAGATCTTGACCAAAGTAGTTGACCAGAGTGCGGTGGCGGCAGGTGATTCCCTGGGCGTAATTGCTCATGGCCTGAAGAGAGTGTCGGGCGCCTTCTGACCCCGTTTCGGCCATGGCTTCGTTAAGGTTTCGCTGCCAGCGTTGCAGATCGTTACTGTTGTGGAAGAGAACACATTCAGCCGGTAGACCGTCCCGACCGGCGCGGCCGCTCTCCTGCTGATAATTTTCCAGGGCTTTGGGTAATCCGCTGTGAATGACAAAGCGGATATTGGATTTGTCGATTCCCATGCCAAAGGCGATGGTCGCGACTATGGTACCGGCTTCATGGTTGATAAATGCTTCCTGGTTAGTTTTGCGTTCATGGTCGGCCATGCCGGCATGGTAGGGCCAAACGGGGCGGTCGGTTTCCGCCAGGCGGGTTGCCGTCTCTTCAACTTCGCGGCGGCTTTGGCAGTAGATGATGCCCGCTTGTCCATGGTGGCGTTCAAGGACCTCCATTATCTGGGCAAAGTGGCGGGGGCTTTTGCGCAAAACCCGGTAGGTCAGGTTGGGGCGGTCAAATGAGCCGATCAGGAAGCGGGGATCTTTCAGGTTGAGCTGGACCGCGATATCTTTTTGGACTTCCAGGGTCGCGGTGGCGGTATAGGCATGAAAAGAGATGTTGGGGAAAGATTCCCGCAAACTCCCCAGTTGCCGGTAGTCGGGGCGAAAATCGTGGCCCCATTGGCTGATACAGTGGGCTTCATCAACTGCTATAAAGCTAAGGTTTAAGGTTTTTAAAAAATTAAGGCTTCGTTCCTGAGCCAGTTTTTCCGGCGAAATGTATAGGAGTTTAAGCTCTCCCGCCTTGAGCTGATCAGTGACCTGGCGCTTTTCGGCAATTGTCATAGAGCTGTTGATGCAGGCGGCCGGAACCCCGTTAAGGCGTAAACCGTCAACCTGGTCTTTCATCAGGGCGATCAGTGGAGAGACTACCAGAGCCAGGGAATCAAGGGTTAGGGCCGGAATCTGGTAACAGGCCGATTTGCCGCCCCCAGTGGGCAGGACGAGGAGTGAGTCCTCATTTTTGAGAACACAAGCGATCGCCTCTTGCTGGTGGGGGAGAAAGCTTTCATGTCCCCAGTACTGTCTGAGAACGGCGGCTGGATTTTGAATCGGGGCAGTCATCGTGTGGTGGTCAAGTTGTCGCGGTCAGGGGGCAGGAGTTTGCTGGGCGCTGATTACTTAACACTGTTTTTAGCCGCCGGCAGCAAGATCGTGAATGTCGTTCCTTTGTTGAGCGTGCTCTTGACCTCAATGCTGCCGTGGTTGGCTTCAATTAGCGAGTGCACTATCGAAAGTCCCAGGCCGGTGCCGGAGTCGGGGTCTCTGGTTGTGAAGAAGGGGTCAAAAATTGTTGGCAAATCTTCCGGAGAAATGCCGCAACCGGTGTCGCTCAAACTGATCTCGACCTGGTTTCGGTAGGGGGCGGCGCTGATGTCGATTGAGCCGCTATCCGGCATCGAAAGCTGCGCGTTAATCAACAGGTTTATAAAAATCTGGCCGAGCTGCTGTGAATCAGCGGTAACTTCCGGCAGGTCAAAAGGTATGTTGATGGTGATGTTGATGCTGCTAAATCCTTCGCGGTGTTTGACGGCTTCTATCGCCTGACGGATAACATTTTTAACTGAAACCGTTTGGAGACGGGCTTTCTGTGGGCGCCCATAGGCGAGCAGGTCGTTGACGATGAGGGCAATTTTATCAACCTTTTTCAGCATGCTGTCAAAGCGTTTCAGGTTGTCTTTGAGGTCTTCGCTGTTTTCCGCTTTACCCTTTAGAATTTGGAGTTGCCCCGAAATTACAGTCAAGGGGTTGTTTATCTCATGGGCGGCACCAGCCGCCAGGCGACCGACGGTGGCCAGGCGGTGAGCTTGCAGCAGTTCATTTTGCATCTCTTCACCCTGGCGGTTAAGTTCGGTGATGGTCTCCGCTTGTCCGGCGAGATGACTGGTCAGCTGGCCTCGTTCTATAATATCACTGATGCCGGCGGCAAAATGTGAAAGGGTTTTCAGTAAAACGGTTTTGTTTATTCCGTTCCGCCCCAGCTTGATACAGTCGACAATTATTTGGCCGTATATCTTTGTATCAATTGTCTGGTTCGCCTCGCAAAGGGGGATCATTAAAATGGAGGGGTGATCTTTTAATGGGGTGATGCGACTGTTTCGCAACAGGGCATCAGGCTTTTTCAGGATCAGGCGTTTAAGGGTGGTGACGATTTTTACCTGACGGTTGAATTCACTGTCAGACTGTCGGGGGTCCTTTTTTTCGATAAGGAAAGGTTTGTCCGCGGCCAACTCTTTATCGGAAAATTTCTTATCACCAAATTGTCCCAGCCAGCAGGCCGGGGCTGTTTCGCTGGGGAGGAGGCCGCAGAAAGCAATTTGGCTTTGGCACAACCTGGTTGTGTCGGCTATGACCTCTCGGATTATGGAACTTCGTTTAGGCCGCGGCCCCAATTTTTGATCGATTGCGGTCAGGCTCTCAAACAGGCGATTTTTCAAGCTGAGTTCGGCCAGGGTCTTTTCCCGTTCAATGTTAAGACGTCCCAACTCCCGGTTGGTTTTGCGGATGGCCGCAAAATAGAGAGCATTGTCGGCGACTTCGAGACAGTTGTCGAACTCATGTAGATGGTTGTTGGTTGTATGGTAAATGCTTAGCAGGGTTTCCTGGTCAACGCGAAAAAATGTTTTTAGAGACTCAACTGTGCGGACGTAGGGAGCCGAGGTTGAGTAGTTGAGCTCATGATTGATGAAATAATTGGAGCCGAGGTTGTAGAGGTTGCATAGTGCATCAGCAAAGCGTACCAGTAGCGGTAGTGACGGAATTTCATTGCGGGGACCGGTCGGGGGTTGGTGGTGAAGCCAGACCGCCTCAATTATGGGTGTGGGGAAGTTCCAGGCTTCCGCCGCCCATTTTCCTATCAAGTGATGACCGGCTCCGACAATCTCTTTTTCCTGGCTGAATGGCGGCCATTCTCGGCGGTTGTCAGCACTTGAATCTTTAAGTTGGGAAAGAAGTTGGGCGAAGCTTTCTTCGAGTCGGTGATAAGCTATCAGTTTGCCGATATCATGCAGGAGGCCGGCAATAAAGGCCTCTTCGGGTTGGGGGTAATTGAGTTTTTTGGCGAGCTCTTCGCAGGTGTGAGCGCAGGCGACGCAGTGTTGCCAGAAGGCCGCCATCTCTTGTTCTCGTTCCTTGCCTCCAGCTGTAAAGGTATCAAAGATGGTGACGCTCAAGGCCAGGTTGCGGATCTGTTTTTTGCCCAGCAGAGAGATGGCGTGGCTGAGATCTTCGACTTTGGAAGGCAGGGCAAAGGTTGGGGAATTGATCAGTATCAGAATGCGGGATGTCAAGACAGGGTCTTGCTTGATCAGGGCCGCCATCTCGCGAAAGGTTACCTGGTCGTCAAAACAGGTGTTGATAATCCGGCTGGCCACGGTTGGCAATGGGGGGATATCTTCAATTCCCCCGAGCTGCTCAATTATACGGTCATTTTGCAAGATTCTATATCTCGTTCAAATGTGATAGCCTCAAAAATCGAGGTTTCACTTCATGCTCAAAAAGAGTATGAACTATTCAAATATCACCAATATAAATGTTTTTAATTTTAGCAATTTGTAACTGTAGCAATTTATTCAATAAATATCAAGTTTATTGTATTATGTAGAATTGTATAGGTAAGTAGTCCGATTTTTTCTGAAAAGCTTTACATTTATAATTTGCTACAAAATTGTTTCATAGTCTGCCAGGAAGCCCGCTGTTGCACT
>JANTGZ010000184.1 GCA_024762675.1 Thermodesulfobacteriota bacterium
CCACCCTGATCGAAGGAGTAGTTTATGATGCCGGAACTTCGGGCGCAGGTCTCAGTATTGATGAAGGTGAAGGCGTTATTACAACTGTTTACGGCATGGGTTCATCAAGCTTCTGGGACAGTCTCGGTGTTGCCAAACCGATGGTTAGTGAACCGGTTTCAATTGATGCTGTCGAAGTAACTTTCAGTGACGGTTCAACCCGCCTGATCGCTGTCAGTCTGACTGTTGATAGTACTTTTGTTGAACTGCGCACAGCCGACGGCCCGGCCTGGCGGGGTATTAATAAACAGAGTGGAACCAGTAGCGCTACGGGTGACTGCGGTGACTGCCCAAATAGCGGAACCTGCAACAAGTCTCAAGGTAACGGCACCGGAACCTGCCCTCTGGCTGAAGATTAGAAAGATATCTCTTTTATACAACCGTGGCCACGCTAAAGATCACGGTTGTATAAAAGAGTAATTGAACCAACTGCCTGCCGCACACACCCCCCACTACAGCTATTTTTTTTCATTGCATATACTCCTGAAATAACCTAGGATGATTATCATTTATTTTGATATTTCTTTAATTCTAAATGAACTTCAATGAAGAAAACCTAGGAATGCTGAGATCTGAAAGATGGAATTGGCGGGATTTACTCCTTTTGACCTTCGTTTGCCTGTGTTTGGTACATAATACTTGGGCTTTTGATCTCGAAATGAGTGTTGGCGGCGGATATAACGACAATCCACGTCTGGAGAAGGGCTCTGAAGGAGCAGCCTTCTCCCAAGCTGAAATCAATATTTGGCAAACTCTGTCTCTTGCCAGTTACCCGTCAACAGCAATTACTTTTTCGGGATTTGCTGACTATCAGCAATATGACGGACTTGACGACAACTGGCAACTCGGAGTGGGATTTGAGACGGCAAGCAAATTACCCGGGTTGCCATGCAGTATTGAACTTTTCAGTGAAGCTGCGGCCTACCGCAACCCTTTAGTCGATGATAATGACTTCGATGCTTTAGGCCTTGGCGGACGCCTGATTTGGTTTGTCAACTCACGCCTGAACCTGGAGTTTGAGGCTGGTCTGAACTGGGAAGATTACCTCCAGACAGTTGCCTCAGGAAACAATAAAAAGATTCCCGGTCAGAACCTGAATGAAAATTTAAACAATGGCCAAGCAAAAGACCAGAACATCCTGCATGGCGCGGATAAAAAAAACGGGCAACCAAGAAACCACAACTGTGGAGATCGCAGCGACCGGCTGGCTGCTGCTGCACTGAAGGTATTTTATGCCTTCTCTCCCTATCTGGATTGCGGCAGCGAACTTTTCTGGCGGCACCGCTACTCCTCGATTGATACAGAAAGACGATCAGCTTACGGGCTTGGCGTAAACCTTAACTGGCATCCAACCCCAACCTTGGAACTTTTCTGGATACTAAGTGGTGAACGGGTTCCCTACAAATATGATTTTCAAAAAAAGGAACGTATTGAAAAAATCTACAACTCTGAGGTCACAGCTTCCTGGCGCCGGGGTAACTGGACAATTTCAGGCACCTGGAACTGGAATAATAGAGATTCAATAGTAAACGCAGATGATTATCGGCGCAATCAATGGCAAGGTCGTTTAACATACTCATACTAACCCTTATGGGGGTAGTAATTCTTCTCTGTCTGGGCGCTCTGCGACCAGATGAAGCCCGGGCCTGGGAGCTTGCAACCGGCCGCATAAAAACAATGGTCGAAAGCAATGGCAAGGTACTTCTAACAGTTCTCATCGACTCCCGAAGCAAAGATAGTCAAAGTCCCGCAACCACAAAAGAGATAACGACACCATCCGCCATTGACCTCGAGATTCCCCGGGAAGAGTTGCCGCCGCGTCTTAAAGAGGGAGATCTCATCCGTATCTGGAATCAAATTGACAATCCTCACAAACCCGTGCGGATTTCATACAGTCGAGGTTACGACCCAACCGGTGTGCGCTCACGCTTGAGCGGCCGCAGCCGCCGGACAGGCACCAACCGCAGTAGCGGGAAAGGCAGCCATGGCGGACACTAACCTCAATCGCCGCCCAAACAACTCATCCCCGATCAAGAGAGCTGAAAAGAGAAGAAAAACCGGGTATACGGCGAGGATCGCCAAAAGTCGCAAACTACCCTTATGGCTGGCAAACCTCCTCCTTTTCGGAGCCCTCATCTTGGTCGTCCTGCTCTATTTCTTCTGGCAGGCCGACCGTGAACGCCGCTCATTCTACCGCCACACCCGAGAACATACTCAGCTTCTGGCCCAAGTCATTCAACTCAATGCCGACAATGCCGTCTCCGCCGGAGAGGTGGTCAAAAAAGTAGCCCACACCTTCATGCTCAATTCGGCCCGCTTTATCGACTATCTGGCTGCGATCGAACCTTTTACCGAAAGTGAACTGACGGCTCTAGCCTTTGAATCGGGCCTTAACGGAATAACTATATATGATGGGCACGAGTGGGTCAGTGGACCCCCTGGATGGCAGAACAACCATGCAGCTGCCATCCTGAAAGCAGCTGCTCAACAAGCCCGATTCACCCATAATATCGAAGGCCATATCTTCACCCTTACCTATCCTCGCCGTGAAGGAGAGGGTAATATTCGGCTCGGTTTCGGAGCTCAAAGACTGGAATCCCTGCAGAAACAAGTCGGCCTGGAACAGCTTCTTGAAACCTTAAGCAACGTGCCGGGAATCACATACGTTCGTATCGACCCCAAAACGCTGCCACCGACCTCTTCCCCGCCATCCTTAAAAGAGATTATCACAAACACCGGAATGATCGTCGAGACCAGTCTGCCGATGAACGAAAAAACCCTTACCGCCGGCTTTAAATCAGATTTTCTGGTCGCCAGAAAACAGGGACTCTGGCGCGATTTTACCCTTTTTGCCCTGCTCCTGGCAGGACTTGGATTCTTCTGCTCATGGCTCCTCTACCGTTATCAACTGGCATCATTGTTAAATGTCCGCCGCTATGAACAGCGTCTCGCCCGCGAACGTGAAGATGCCGCCTTAGGAAGAGCCGCAGCGGCCTTGGCCCATGAGATCCGTAACCCATTAAACGCCATAAATATCGGCCTGCAGCGCTTAGAGATTGAAGAGAGTGGCTTAACCCCGGAACACCAACCCCTGGTAACTGCCATGCGCAATGCCGTCGGTCGCGCCGACAGCATTGTCGGCGATCTCCGCCGTTTTGCCCAACCCTTAAACGCTGAACGAAGCAAAACCGACATCACAGCGCTAATCAATGACATTATTGCCCTTTATAAGAGTAAAGCCAGCAGTTCAGGTATTGAATTCTCCCTGACGATCAAATTATCACCACAGAATAAAATTATCCAGGCCGACTCAAGCCTCCTCGGCCAAGCCCTAGAAAACCTTTTTAAAAACGCAATCGAAGCCCAGCCTGAAGGCGGATTTCTTAAAATCATCTTGCAAATGAACAACCAGGAACTTGAGTTGATCTTTGAAAATGGCGGTCTTGAAGTACCGGAAACTGAGATCAAAAAGATCATCGATCCCTGGTTTACAACCAAAACCCGCGGTACCGGACTCGGTCTCGCCATGGTAGAACGTATCATCAGAGCCCACAATGGGCGCTTCACTGTAGAAGGTGCCGGGCCCGGCATCCTTCGTCAATACATATTTCTTCCTAAACAAATGAAAGTAAAATCATGAAAGAGCTTATGCATGTTCTGATTGTCGATGACGAACAAGACCAACGCGAAATGCTGGGTGGCTTCCTTGAAAAGCAGGGTTTTTCCATCAGTCTGGCGGCTGCTGGAAAAGAGGCCTTAGATTCAGTGCGCGCACAAAATATCGACCTGGCTCTACTCGACCATCGCTTACCCGATATCAACGGCGACGAACTCCTGATCGCCTTGAAAGAAATCAATCCACTCCTCAGAGTAATTATGATCACGGCCTATGGAGCAGTTGAAACTGCGGTCAATGTCATGCGCTCAGGAGCTGATGATTTTTTTGAAAAACCGGTCGATCTAAGCCATCTCCTTGAACGTATCAGAACTCTTGAACAGGAGATCATGGTCAATATCGACGTCGATGAGGTGGATGATACACTGGCCTTAGAGGCCTTAGAGAGTGAACTGC
>JANTGZ010000185.1 GCA_024762675.1 Thermodesulfobacteriota bacterium
TAAAATAGAGGTTTGTCAGGTCGGCACAACCTCAATGTGCGGTATAGCGGGCCTCAATCTTCGATGTAGTCGGTACGAAAATAGTTTTCTCTCAATTCACTAAGTGTGGGAAAGGAACAAGTCATACAATAGCCTCTTCTTTAAGACGTTTCATATGGCCGCGGCCCAGGCCTTTTACTTCACAGCCCAAAGTAAAATAGGTTTTGATCTGTTCATCACTGAGCATGGAAAAGCAATCGATGATTACCGCCGGGTTGCCGATCATATCTACGATCTCGGCGGGTTCAAGCTCTTGGTAGGCTTCGTGGCGGACGGCCAGAATAACTGCGTCAACCCCTTGCATAGAGGCTTTCAGGTCTTTGCTGACCCGAATCTTGGTAAGGCTTTCCTGATTGCGGAAAAAACGGGACCAGGAGTGGCCCGGGGCTGGATAACTCTCCTGTTTTTCAAGTTCCCACCAATGTTTGACATAGGGATCGTGGACCAGTACTTCAGCCCCCATTTCGGTCAGCTTGCGAACAATTAATTCGGAACCGCTATAGCGAGTATCACCGACATCCTCACGGTAGGAAGCGCCCAGAACTAAAACCCTGGAAGCGGCCACGATCTTGCTCTGATTACGCAGGCCGTCACGTACCAGCCCGGCAACGTGCAGGGCCCGGGTATCATTGATGTCAATCGCCATCGGGGTTATCTGAAAGATATCATCCTCGAAACCCATCAGGGTATGATAGGACCAAACCCCAAGACCGCCATCTTTGGGCAGGCAATAGCCGCCGATGCCGGGACCGGGGAAAATCATGTTGGAGTGGGTCGGCCGCACTTTGATCGCTTCCACCACCTTCGGCAGATCGACACCGTTACGTTCGGCGAAAAGACTCCACTCATGAAGAAAAGCCAGGGTGGTGGCCCGATAGGAGTTTTCGACGATTTTACAGGTTTCGCTCTCTATTGGACGATCCATAACCGTCAAGGGGAATTTTTCTACGTTGAGAACATCGGAGAGAAATTTAACTACACGTTTACGAGCGGTATCATTAATACCGCTGCAGACCCGCCAGAAATCACGGATAGAGGCGACATATTCGCGCCCCGGCATAACCCTCTCGTAAGAGTGCGAAAGAAGTGGTTCATGATCCTGCAAATTACGCTCGGCAAAAGCTCTTTTAACAATCGGATAGGCCACATATTCGGTGGTTCCCGGCGGCACCGTAGTCTCGATCAAAACCAGGCAATCGGGTTTAATATGAGCCCCGATCACCCCTAAGCTATCCTCCAGAGCGGCGATATCGGCCCGCCCTTTACGCACGTCACCCAGACACTCCTTGAGATAGTCACACTGCACGTCAACAACAACGACATCGGCCAGGCTTAATGCATTATATGAATAGGTTGCAGTCAGGGTTTTCTTCTCACAGACACAACGCTCAATCATTGGGGCAACTTCAGGATCTTCAGCTTCAACCGGAGCAATGCCGCGATTGAGATAGTGAATTTTCCAGAAAGAACGAACCGACGGACGCTGCATGCCGATTACGAATTTACCAGGCTTTCCGGTTTCTTTATCACAGGAATCAGCCACGACACCGGCCATTACAGCTCCGACAAAACCAACCCCCATAACGACAACAATTTCGTGGCCGAGTTCCTTGTGCTCCGCCACCAGAGCCTTAAGACGTTCATCTTCGGCCTTATAGTCTGCCTCAACGGGCAAAGCAAACTCTTCGCCATTGGGGCTGGTAGATATTTTCAGATCGTTCGGGTTTTGCTCCTTAATCTCATTTACCATCACACTCTCCTAAGCCGGCGCATCCGGAAATAACTCGGTTAATATAAAATACATTTTAACTACTGAGATTGCACCATAAGGGACATAGTTTCATTTGTCAACAATATACTGACTAACACCCATTTTTCAATCGGTTTGCGTGATGATTTTTCTCTCCTGCAGCCAGGCGACAACTTCCCCTACCGCCTCATCCTCCGAAAGCTGGTCACTACGAATTGTAATTTCAGGATTTAACGGAGCTTCATAAGGAGCGGACACTCCGGTAAAATCGGCTATCTCCCCAGCATCAGCTTTTT
This sequence comes from Thermodesulfobacteriota bacterium, assembly GCA_024762675.1. GTDB lineage: Bacteria > Desulfobacterota > Anaeroferrophillalia > Anaeroferrophillales > Tharpellaceae > Tharpella. The sequence continues at coordinate 2,086 of JANTGZ010000185.1, forward strand.
TGTATAGGCCTTTGGGATCACGCCGGCGACAGGCTTCGAGGGAACAGTCGATCCAGGTTTCGAAAAATTCTCCGGGCTGGAAGAGACTCCGGACGTCATTCCGGTCACTTCGGTAAGGTGAGATAAAGGCAGTTATGACAATCAGGCCGGCATCGGCCAAAAGTTTGGCCGCTTCACCGACCCGGCGGATATTTTCCCTGCGATCTTCCGGAGAAAATCCGAGATCACGATTCAAACCGTGACGGAGGTTGTCGCCATCAAGAACATAGCTGCGCACTTTCAGTGCATGAAGGGCTGCATCTAGACGATTCGCGAGGGTTGATTTCCCGGAACCGGAGAGGCCGGTAAACCAGATTACGCAGGATTTATGGCCGTTCAGGTCGTGGCGTTGAGTTGGAGATATCCCGGCATTGTGCCAGGTTATGTTAGTCGCCTGCGGCTGAACTTTACTCTTCATGGGCGTAAACTTTGAAACCCTGACGTTGGCAATAATTATCGCGCTGGGCCTCCATCAAGTCTTCGGCTACCATGGTTTTTACCATATCGGCAAAACTTATCTCTGGCTCCCACCCCAATTTTTCTTTTGCCTTACTCGGATCTCCAAGGAGAAGGTCAACCTCAGTCGGACGAAAATAGCGGGAATCTATCTCAACCCTGACGCTGCCATCGGCCTTGTCATAACCAACTTCATCAACTCCCTGGCCGCGCCAGGCGATCTCAACCCCGATCTCGGCGAAGGCATTCTCAACAAACTCCCGTACTGTGCGGGTTTGGCCGGTTGCAATAACAAAATCTTCCGGTTGGTCTTGCTGCAACATCAACCACATCGCCTTGACAAAGTCAGCGGCATGGCCCCAGTCGCGTTTGGCGTCAAGGTTACCAAGATATATCTTATCCTGGAAGCCGAGTTTTATGCGAGCCACGGCCCGGGTGATTTTGCGAGTGACAAAGGTTTCACCACGTAAAGGTGATTCATGGTTAAAGAGGATACCGTTACAGGAAAACATACCGTAGGCTTCACGGTAGTTTACCGTAATCCAGTAAGCATAAACCTTGGCCGCACCATAGGGACTGCGGGGATAGAAAGGGGTAGTTTCACGCTGCGGGGTCTCTTGCACCAAGCCAAACATCTCGCTGGTTGAGGCCTGGTAGAAACGGGTCTTTTTTTCGAGCCCTAAGATCCGAATTGCCTCCAGCAACCTCAAGGTTCCAAGGGCGTCGCTGTTGGCAGTATACTCTGGCGTTTCAAATGAGACTTGAACGTGACTCTGGGCCGCCAGATTATAGATTTCATCGGGTTGCACTTCCTGAATTATGCGAATAAGATTAGTCGCGTCGGTCAAATCACCGTAGTGCATCTTAAAACGCACATCAGCTTCATGCAGGTCACGATAGAGGTGATCGACCCGGGCCGTATTGAATGATGAAGAGCGGCGTTTGATGCCGTGCACTTCATAGCCTTTCTCTAACAGAAATTCGGCCAGATATGCCCCATCCTGCCCGGTAACCCCGGTAATTAGTGCTTTTTTCAATTTTTAAGCCTCCAACAAACTCAAACATCCATTAATTTATCGTACCTATTCAAGTAACCACAGTTCAAGAGGTAAGTTTCAGCGGATAGCGGCGAACATTGCTTCACCCTGCTTCGCAAGGGGACACAGCTCAGACCGGCTCGGGCTAAAGCCCTGCCTCAGAGCAATGTCCCCGTATCAATAAACTTTTTTTCATCTTTTCACGAAATTTTTCACTCTCAATAATAGATGCCTTTTGACTTGCAATCAACATATCAAGTTGCAAGTTCATTTCGTCGAGTATAATTTCTAAATGCTCCTTCTCCATACACTTCCCCAACAACTGACACTACCTGATTTTTCAAAAACTTCTTGCCCAACTATATCGGCCGGAGTATAAGCAACTACTCGAATTACACCCAGATGGCAATCCTTTTTTTGAGG
>JANTGZ010000186.1 GCA_024762675.1 Thermodesulfobacteriota bacterium
CTCTGGCCGGCCCCACCCCTAACTCGAGACTGGAACCAGAACTCTCTGGTATTACGACTGAACTGGGGTGAAAAAGCAGTTCTCCTGATGGCTGATACCGGCAAAGCCACTGAAAAGATTCTATTAAAAAACGGCGACTCTATTAAAGCCTGTGGCATCCAGATCGGCCATCACGGCGCCATTGATGCCTCTTCGCGCACCTTTCTGGAAGCCGTCGATCCGAGCTGGGCGGTGATCTCGATTAACCGCGACAATTTCAGGGGTTATCCGGCACCTGAAACCTTGGAACTTCTGGAAAATCTTGGGATTAAGACCCGAATCACCTTTAAGGATGGAAACTCTACTTGGCAACCGGCTCTGACCGGAGGAATACATTAAAAGGCTGTCTTGAAAAATAAGAGCCTTAGGGTTACTGAGACGCACCAAGGGGGCGGTATTGAGGTCTACAAGATCAAACTCCATGACGGGCCGCTGATTTATCATAGCCATGACAAACTACACTTTGACAAGAGTCATGCATCTACGAATAACACAAATCATAGGGTACATTTTACATCTCCGTTCTACCATCTACATTCGGCAACCAACCTTACCTTAAAACAACACTGGAGACAACCCTATGGCCACTAAAACCGAGCCCCAGAAAAATCAATCCAAAGACAATTTTTCTTTACACTTATTGCATTTTACGACACCACGGAAAACTTTATTACCACATTCAGGGCAAATATAACGGGTCTCTTCATCTTCAATAAATTTCCCCGTGCCGACTTCACGCCAATACGGAATAGCCCGTAAAATGACCTTTTTGCCTACAGCCATGGAAAAATCTTCAATAAACTGACAAGGAAAATCATCGCATTTATGACATCCCGAATATCCTTTTTCTTTTGTACAGTCCTTAATCTCACATTGTTTGCAATACATAAACACATCATCAGACAGACAACCACTGCACCTGATGTCTTCAGTTGATAAATTTTCACTGCCGGGAAGCGTACCCTTGCCTGGTATTCCACCTTTGTATAGAGTTACTAAGCGCTCCTTTAATTTATGATTATTATCTCGATGTGCAATGTAAATGGCACAAACTCCACAATAAAGACCACAAGGTCCAATCAAATCCGGATTCACCTTCATACATTCAGTCCTCAAGTTATTAAAATCCTTGATTTACAACATTTTATCCGGTCAATGTGACCGCACATTCCATGTGCGCCCCGGGACTAACTGAGCCCCTGACCTAAATCCCGTCCATTAATATCTTCCTATTTTATAACCCAGACCGACCGATATGGCAAGAAACTGCAAAAAGATTTTATAATTTGACGCTGCTTATTTTACCAGTTATATTGATATCATTACTTGTATTACGCACTAAAAAAAAGGGGGGTATTTGTAAAATAACAATAAGCTTCATTAGAATTGCATTTTTTTGAGGGAAGTGAAAGTGAAACAGATGGTGCAAGAAATACTCGCTCCTTCGGATGTTATTATTAACGGCAACAGACCTTGGGACATCCAGGTACACAATCCTGATTTCTATAGCGAGGTCTTATCCGGAGGATCTCTTGCTTTAGGAGAAAGCTACATGGATGGCTGGTGGGATTGCCAGTCCCTGGACCAGTTTTTTGAAAAAATCATGGTAAAACGGCTTGACAAAAAGGTCAGTCTGTCCTCTCCCGGCATCTTGCTGGGAGTGCTGAAGGCCAAGCTTATAAACGCGCAGAGAAGATCAAAAGCATATGTTATCGGAAAACGGCATTATGACCTCGGTAATCAACTTTTTTCATCAATGCTCGACAAAGGCATGAACTACTCCTGTGCCTTTTGGGACAGAGCCAAAAATCTTGATCACGCCCAAGAGAAGAAATTGGAGTTGATTTGCCAAAAAATGGGGTTGGAGCCGGGATTAAAGGTTCTTGATATTGGCTGCGGCTGGGGAGGTTTCGCTAAATATGCAGCGCGGAAATACCACGTTTCGGTATATGGAATCACGGTCTCTCGCAAACAGGCTGAGTTTGTTAAAAAGCAGTGCCGGGGCCTTGACGTCGTTATCGAATTACTGGATTATCGTAAACTGAAACAGAAATTCGACCGCATTGTTTCGATCGGTATGTTTGAGCATGTAGGCTACAAAAACTATAGAACGTATATGAAGGTCGTCCATAAATGTCTACAGCCGGACGGCCTTTTTCTGCTCCATACAATTGTCGGCAACTCCTCACGCAGTACTACCGATCCCTGGATCAGCAAGTATATCTTTCCCAACTCTATACTGCCTTCAGCAAAACAAATCTCAGCTGCGAGTGAAGACTTGTTCGTGCTCGAAGATCTGCACAGTTTCGGAGAGTATTACGACCGAACCCTAATGGCCTGGCACGACAACTTCAAAAGAAACTGGGCTAAGTTAAAAGATCTATACGATGAAAGGTTCTACCGCATGTGGAACTACTACATCCTGGCCTGCGCCGGTAGTTTTCGTGCCCGGCGCCTACAGTTATGGCAGATTGTTTTTTCCAAGGAAGGGCTTCGGGGAAGTTGTCAAAAATTAAGAAAAACCTACGTCTAAAAAGATACCCTAAGCAAAAAAACTTCCTGCGACGCCAACCGCAGAAACAGGGTCGTACAGGAACAGGATCAGTTCTTGAATTTACACAAACCTGCTCATTGATTGTTGCAAATTCAAGAACTGACGCCTTAGATCTCTAAACCACTGCACCCCGCCCAACTTTTACTGCTGTTGCAGTTAATTCTACTCTCAAATTATCTGGGGGGAAACGGGGATTCGTCTCTGGTTTTGGTGAACTTTTCGCTTTTGTAAACGTAATTTGAAAAATTAAATCAGTGCCTGCCCCCGGTTTTCTGCCAAATTAACCTGATTTGGTTAAAAATCGAACATACCCTCAATAACTCTCATAAAGAAAAACCACAATATTTGCAGTGTTCAGCATCGTCATCATGATTGCTGGCACCGCACTCCGTGCAGGGCCGGTTGCTGGGCTTTTTTTTCAATTGCTGGGAGATTTCGGCTGTAACAATCCCGGTCGGAACTGCGATAATACTATAACCGATGATCATAACCATAGCCGCCAGAGCCTGACCAAAACCGGTTTTTGGAGAGATGTCGCCGTAACCGACCGTAGTCATGGTAACGATCGCCCAATAAATGCTTCTGGGTATACTGGTGAAACCGTTCCGCTCACCTTCAATGACATAAATGAGCGAGCCAAAAATGATCACCAGGCTTAAAACCGCAAACATGAAAACCGTAATCTTACGCATGCTGGCTTTCAAAGCCTTTAAGAGCATATTGGCTTCCCCGATATACTGGACCAACTTAAGAACCCGGAAAATACGTAAAACCCTTAAAATACGAATAACCAGGAAAATTTCCGCCCCGGGCAAAAAAAGGCTCAGGTAACTGGGAAGAACCGCCAACAAATCAATAATACCAAAGAAACTTGCGGCATAACGCCAAGGTCGCCCGATACAGCTTAAACGGAGCAGATATTCGGCTGTGAAGAGGAGGGTGAAAAACCATTCCAAAATAAAAAGCTGACGACCGCAGACAGCATTGATTGAAGCCACACTGTCAAGCATCACAACAAAGACACTCAAGAAAATGCTGGCAATCAGGAGCACGTCGAAGGTTTTGCCGGCCGGGGTTTCAGCCCCAAAAATAATCTCGTGCATTCGGACACGCCAGTTTTTCATATTATTCATCACTAGTGTCCCAACGTTTATTAGAATAATTTCAACTGCTTATACGGCGGAGCCGGTTTTTCTTTGTACTCGTTTTCAGTAAGTAGCTGTAATAGTG
>JANTGZ010000187.1 GCA_024762675.1 Thermodesulfobacteriota bacterium
GCCGCCGTCAGTGTAGTTTTTCCGTGGTCAACATGGCCAATCGTACCAACATTTACATGAGGCTTGGTGCGCTCAAATTTTTCCTTTGCCATTTTATTCTCCGCCGATTAAATTTTTTTCTTATGTTGCTGTATACTCTATCCGCTTGCTCACAATCTCCTGAGAAACCGGTTCGTAACAACTGAACTGCATTGTAAAAGTTGCACGCCCTTGACTGCGGGATCGAACTTCTGTCGAATAACCAAACATTTCGGCCAAAGGCACAAAAGCACTAACCACTTGCATTTCACCGGGTCGGCTCTCAACTCCCTGAATACGACCGTTACGCCCATTGATGTCACCCATGACATCACCTAGATACTCGCTCGGCACAACAACCTCAACTTCCATTATAGGTTCGAGGATAGTCGGTTGAGCCTTTTGCACTCCCTCGTTGAAGCCGATAGAGGCCGCCAATTTAAAGGAGATCTCGCTGGAGTCAGTTTCATGCCAACGGCCTCCTGTAAGAGAGGCTTTAATTCCGGTCATCTGGTACCCGGCCAAAGGGCCGGCTAGCATTGCTTCTTCAAGACCGAGAGCCACTGGAGCGATAAACTCTTTGGGAAGTTCGCTGGCCTGGATTTGATCAACAAAGAAAAACCCCTGCTCACTGCCTATCGGTTCTAGCGTAAGACATACATGAGCGTACTGAGGACGAGGCCCATCCTGACGGATGAACTCTCCTTCGCATTTTATTGTGCTGGTAATGGTTTCCCGGTAGGCAACTTGCGGTTTGCCAACATTTGCGTTGACTTTAAACTCACGGGCGAGACGATCGACAATAATCTCAAGATGGAGTTCACCCATTCCTGATATTATAGTTTGGCCGCTCTCTTCATCGATTTTTACTTTAAAGGTGGGATCCTCAGCTGCAAGTCTTTCCAAGGCCATGGTTAAACGCTCATGGTCACTCTGACTTAAAGGCTCGATCGCAACCCCGATAACAGGCTCCGGAACCTCCAGTTTCTCGAGAAGAACTGCGTTCTTTTTGAGACAGAGGGTGTCTCCGGTAGTACTGCCTTTGAGGCCAACTGCAGCGACGATATCTCCGGCATAGATCTTTCTGACTTCTTCACGTTTATTGGCGTGCATTTTCAGCAGACGGCCGACTCGCTCATTCGATCTGCGACTGCTATTATAGAGTTGCATACCTGTCTCCACAACTCCCGAGTACAAACGTAAAAAAGCAAGCTGACCGACATGCGGATCAGACAAGATTTTAAATACCAAAGCCGTCGGCTGCGTCTCATCACTTACCACTATTGTTGCCGGATCTCCGCTAGCGACATCAACTGCGACCGTCTCTTTAACCTCTAAAGGGGAAGGAAGAAAGTCAACAATGCTATCAAGTAGTGGTTGTACTCCGGCGTTCTTAAACGCGGATCCACATAAAACCGGCGTCAATACAGACGCCAGGGTTGCTCTCCTGACCAAACTCTTAATCTCAGCTTCGCTTATATCTTCATCTTCAAGATAGCGTAAGGCAAAATCATCATCCAGATCAGCAAGATCTTCCATTAGTTTGTTGCGGTACTCCGCTACCCTCGGTATCATATCCTCAGGTACAGCGCGCACTTCGTATTCAGCTCCCAAAGAACTTTGATCGAAACAGATTGCTTCTTCGGCAATCAAGTCAATTACCCCGATGAATCTATCTTCATCACCTAGAGGCAGTTGCAAGACCAGGGGACGAGCCCCGAGTCGTTCGCGCATCATGGTCACGACCCGATCAAAATCAGCGCCGATGCGATCCATCTTATTGACAAAAGCTATACGCGGGACATGGTATTTAACCGCCTGTCGCCATACGGTTTCAGACTGAGGTTCAACCCCGCCAACCGCGCAAAAAACAGCAACCACCCCATCAAGTACCCGCAATGACCGCTCAACCTCAATCGTGAAGTCAACATGTCCCGGGGTATCGATTATATTAATTCGGTGGTCGCGCCAAAAGCAGGTTGTTGCCGCCGAGGTAATCGTAATCCCTCGCTCCTGCTCTTGTTCCATCCAATCCATCGTTGCGGTGCCGTCATGGACTTCACCGAGCCGATGGGAAATACCTGTATAGTAGAGAATTCTCTCTGTTGTTGTCGTTTTGCCGGCATCGATATGAGCCATGATACCGATATTACGATATCTATCTATCGGATCCTGGCGCCCCACATCAACTTGTCCCAAGCCTTCCCAAACTACCAGCGGTAGTGAGCAAAGGCTTTGTTGGCTTCAGCCATCTTATGCGTATCTTCACGCTTTTTGACGGCATTACCGCGTTTATTTGCAGCATCAAGAAATTCGGCCGCCAGTTTTTGGGCCATGCTTTTCTCACCGCGAGAACGAGAGTAACTGATAAGCCAACGAATCGCCAGAGCCATTTTACGATCAGGCAAGACTTCGACCGGAACCTGGTATGTCGCCCCACCTACCCGACGGGACTTCACCTCTACTAACGGCTTAACATTCTCCAGAGCACTCTTAAAGACCGCCAGCGGCTCTTCATCAACTTTTTCGTTGATTATATCCATGGCCCCATAAAAGATACCCAGAGCCACACTTTTCTTGCCGTCAAGCATCAAACCGTTAACAAATTTAGCTACCTGACGATCATGGTACTTCGGATCCGGATTGATTAAGCGTTTTTCTATATCTCTCTTTCTGGCCATCTATAAAATCCTCGGGAAATCAAGTCTAATTACAACAATTGATGCAAGCTGTTCCTGGCCTAATATCATTTAGGTCGTTTGACTCCATATTTTGAACGTCCCTTACGGCGATCTTGCACCCCGACACTATCAAGAGTACCACGAATCACGTGATAACGGACACCAGGTAAATCCTTTACCCTGCCGCCCCTGATCAATACTACCGAGTGCTCCTGCAAATTATGGCCGACGCCGGGAATATATGAAGTCACCTCAAAACCATTTGTGAGACGCACTCTAGCGACTTTACGCAAGGCTGAGTTAGGCTTTTTAGGGGTAGTTGTATAGACCCTGACGCAAACACCACGCTTTTGCGGCGAGCTTTTCAGCGCCTGAGCCTTGGTCTTTTTCTTGATTTGCTCTCTACCTTTGCGAACCAACTGATTAATCGTCGGCATTATTATTATCTCCGTTCAAAAACAAACTTACTTGGACTTTCTACATTAACAACACTCTTTTGAGTGCTGCACATTCGAAAAGAGCCAGCGCTTTTAACAGTTACATGACTACTTGTCAAGGCTTTTCTGCTCTAATTCCTTTTCTTCTCCGACTTCTTCGCCAGCTTCTTCAGCAATAACTTTCTGCATCGACTCAAGGTTAGCAGCAGCCGTTCGGTTTTCACCCCATAAATCAAGAGCCTGATGATAGTATTTGGCCGCCAATTCAAAATCACCCAAATAGCGCTGCGCCATACCAGAATTGGTTAGACTTATAGAAAGAGCCCGTTCATAGCGCTCAAAAGGCTCCAGTTCAATCTTGTCTTCGGCGACCCCTTCACGACTCTTTAAGAGTGCCGCAATCACATCTCCACCGGGGCGGTGGGCGGCCAACCATTTCTGATAAGCATTCACACTACTCGTAAAATAACCTAAGGCCTTTACTATTTCATCACGGCCCTTCCCCAGATCGGCCCGACTTTTAATCCCTTTTTCACCTTTTCCATAGATTCCGATACGCAAATATACAGTACCAATCGCGTTATTAACAATGGCATAGTAAAAATCATCACTCAAATCGATATCTGGAATTGCACGTAGCTTCTCTTCCGCCTCCTGGTAGCCCTT
>JANTGZ010000188.1 GCA_024762675.1 Thermodesulfobacteriota bacterium
CAGGCGAAATAGATGCCGGAGCCGTAATTTTTGCGGATAATGTTATTGCTTATGAGCGGCGTGGATGAGAGGCAAATGAGACCATAATCATGGAAGGCATTTCCGTCATCACCATTATACTGGATCACGTTGTTTCTGATGATCGCCGATGACCCGCCGGAAATATAGATCCCATACCTGCTGCAATGGGAAACCAGGGTGTTGCTGACAACCAGTGAGCCGCCGTTGATTTTAATCCCGGCATCAGCAGTGTTGGTACCGCTCCAGTAGATCCAGAAACCGGAAAATTCAGCATTGGTAACGTCCACGGCCGTCACTACCGAGCCTGTATGCGTGCCGCTGATTCGGCTACCCACCCCTTCGCCGATCACGTCAACGCCGCTTTTCAGAGTCAGGTGTTCAGGATAGTAACCGTCACTGACCAGCACCGTATCGCCACTTGATGAGGCGTTGATAGCCGCCTGGATTGTTGAATAATCCCCCGGCACCTGATAGGTGGTGGCTCCAGCCGTGCCGACAGTGAGAAAGAAAGTCAGTAGTACGATAAAAACAATAATAAATTTTTTCATTTTACACCCCCTCTTTTTTATTTTAACGTTAAACTTCAGTAAACGTTAAACTCCTGCAAGGCATAAATATAAGTCTAACCGACCAGATGCAAAAGTCAATAGGACAAATGTATGAAAAAAGTATGAATTTATTGTTTGTTGTATTCCGGGAAGAGTTCTTTTAAGGCGAGGCTGGCAGAGGTTTTTATGCGGTGTTTGAAAAGGTTGGAGATGGGCGTCTCTTCAGGGTTGATCTCAATTGTTTCAGCCCCGTTATTGATCGCTATTTGCGGCATCTGAGCGGCCGGATAGACGACGGCTGAGGTGCCGATACAGAGGAAAAGGTCGCATTTTTGTAAAGCATTGAGTGCGGCATTGATGGTCTCTTCACGTAAAGGGTCTCCAAACCAGACGATATCGGGCCGCCACCAGGAGTCGTGATTGCTTCTTCTCTGCTTGAGTGGAGTTTCAAAATTCTCTACGATGTCACCGCTGTTCGAACAGCGTAAACGCCAGATACTGCCGTGCAGTTCGATGACATCTTGAGCTCCGGCCCGCTGATGCAGGCCGTCGATATTCTGTGTGATAATTGTGGTGCGGGGATGATGTTGTTGAACCTTGGCGATGATTTCGTGCGCGGAATTGGGGACGCAGCTTTTTATCATAGCCCGGCGTTTATCATGAAAATCCCAGACTTTTTCCGGGTCTTTTTCAAAAGCTTCCTGACAGGCATACTCCTGATAGTCGTAATTCTCCCAGACACCTCCTTGCCCCCTGTAGGTTGGAATCCCGCTTTCAACCGAAAGTCCGGCGCCAGTAAAAAAGACGATATGTTGAAAATCTTTCATTTTCTACCTCTTGTCTATTTATTTTTAAGACTTTCTTCATAGCCTTTTTTACGGCGCTGTCGCCACCCTAATGTCAGGCCGGCCAGGGCCAATCCCCAGGCTGGAATTCTCAGGTACCAGTAGGAGTGGATCCCTAAAAGATAGCTCTCCGGCAGCCAGAGACGTACCTCAATCGCCAGAAAGAGAAGAAAAAAAGCACCCGCCGCCAAAGCTGAGGAGAGCCGTCTTCGCTTAATTGCCACCCAGGCAAAAACCAGAAAGTGAATGGCAAAAACGAACAACATAAATGTCCAGAACCAGTCAGGCATGATTAGTTGTCAGTGGTCAGTGGTTAGTTAACAGTCATCAGTCATCAGTCATCAGTCGTCAGTTGTCAGTTGTCAGTTTCAGTAACACTTTTTAAAGTTGATAACGTCGCAAAGAAGTCGTAAAGCCGTCATACCGGACTTGATCCGGTATCCAGAAGTCGTTGAATTTACTGGATTCCGGCTTTCGCCGGAATGACGTTTCAAAGTGATCTCAAATTTTTTACAAATGCATCAAAGTTGTAAGAATATTTTGCAGGCTACAATTGCGCCGATAACCCCGGCAAGATCGGCCAGCAGGCCGGCGGCCAGAGTGTGACGTACTTTTTTAATCTGCACGGCGCCGAAATAGACGGCCATAACGTAGAAGGTGGTTTCCGTGGAACCTTGCAGGGTCGAGACCAGGTAACCGGTGTAGCTGTCTGGGCCGATGGCCGGATTGTTGATGGTCGCGGCCAGAATGCCATAGGCTCCAGAGCCTGACAAAGGGCGTAAAATTGCCATCGGCAGGGCTTCGGCCGGCATTCCCAGGGCCGCCGTATAGTGGCCGATACTGCCGGCCACGATCTCCATGACGCCGCTGCCGCGGAGCATGCCGATGGCGACCATGATCGCTACCAGATAGGGAATGATTTTAATGGCCACCTGAAAACCGTCTTTGGCGCCGCTGACAAAAGCTTCGTAGACCGGAACCCCTCGCCAGATGCCAAAAGTAAGCAGGGAAACCATCAGTCCGGGGACGATCCAGCCGGAAATGTTTTGTCCGTAGATAACCATCAGGGGAATCATGGCTACTAGAGTTCCAATGGCGGCCATTGATTTCCACCATGAGAGCTCGTGGCCGTTAGATGCCGATAATGGGGGGGCGGTGCCGGTCTCTTTTTTACAAATTTTTTCTGTATATTTATTGGAAGTTTTTCTGTCCCACAGTCGGGCCAGGAGCTTAGCGCAGATGATTGCAGTGGCGGTTGAAAATAGGGTGGCAAAAAGAGTTGTCGGAAGGATGCCTGCAGCATTTGTCGAGCCCGCTGCGGCCCTTAATGCGATGACCCCGGTTGGCAGCAAGGTGATGCTGGAGGTGTTGATCGCCAGAAAAAGAGCCATCGCGTTGGTCGCTGTACCCGGTTCATGGTTCAAGGTTTCGAGCTCCTGCATCGCCTTTATTCCGAAAGGTGTGGCGGCATTGCCGAGGCCTAAAAGATTGGCGGCCATATTCATAACCATGGCCCCCATGGCTGGATGCTCGGCCGGAACTTCTGGGAAAAGACGAATTAGAAGGGGGCGGATTCCGCGGGCCGCAAGTTTTAAAAGGCCGCCCTCTTCGGCGACTTTCATAAGTCCGAGAAAAAGCGCCATAACTCCAACCAGGCCGAGAGCCAACTGAACCGCATCGCCGGCGGTGCTGACGATGGTTGCCGTTAACGCCGTTAACGGCTCCTGGATCCCGGTTACGGGAATCCAGTTAAGCTGCCGCCAACCTGCAACCAGAAAAGAGATCAAAATGAAAAAATAGAAGAGGAAATTCAATGTTTGATATCTGTTTTATACACGGTTTTCCTGAACCAGGCGGGCAAAATGAGCGAAAGAGCGGTCAAAGGTCTTCTCCGCGTCATTCGGAAAACAGCAGCCGGGAAGCTGGCGGCTTTTCAGGTGGTAGCGCAAACAGTCGCAACAGATGCCTTTGCGTGAACATGGTTCATAACTGCAATTGCAGTTTTTAAGATTGATGGTCTCTTTACACTCCATAAAAGTCTTTCTCCTTAGAAAGTCAGTGGGTAGAACAATGAACCCCTGAATCTGCCGCAAGATATTTGGACAACCCTGAATACCTTCACGATTGCATAATGGAGAGGAAAAATCAAGCAAGTTATGCTTAACTTAACTCTCCATTAACTCATGCGAGAACTCTGAAATGATCAAATATAGTAGTTTATGCGATAATGAGTGAAAAATTCATACTTTTGCCTGATTTACAACGCCATAAATATCTATTAAGCTGAAAAGTAAGTTAGGTGATAAATAGTTACTTGTATTTGCTGGTTTTGTGTAGTTTTTTAATAATTGTTCAT
>JANTGZ010000189.1 GCA_024762675.1 Thermodesulfobacteriota bacterium
ACCCCAGGAGGGAATCCATTCCACCTGGTTAATCTCTTTAAGGGCCTGTTTTCGCAAACCCTCTTTCTCCATCGAGATAAACCACTGCTCAGTTGAACGAAAGATTATCGGTTTTTTACAGCGCCAACAGTGGGGATATGAGTGACTTAACGGTTTTTCAGCAATCAGCTTGCCAAACTCATTGAGTTTTTCGATAACTAAGGGGTTGGCCTTAAAGACAAACTGACCGGCAAAAAAATCAACATCTTCAGTAAAACAACCCTTATCGTCAACCGGAGCATAAACCTCAAGGTTGTAACGCAAGCCCACCTCGTAATCCTCTTGACCATGGCCGGGAGCCGTATGGACGCAGCCGGTACCGGCCTCCAGAGTAACATGGTCACCGAGAATAACCAGGGATTGCCGATCATAAAGAGGGTGCTGACAATGGTAATTTTCCAGATCCGCAGCTTTAACCAGACCTAAAACCTCAGCTTCACCAAGTTCGGCCTCGCTTAGAAAGGTCTCACGCAAGCCTTCGGCAACAATCAACACTCCGACCTCAGTTTTAAGGGCTACGTAGTCGAAATCTGGATGCAGGCAAACCGCAAGGTTAGCCGGGATCGTCCAGGGCGTCGTCGTCCAGATCACGAGAGAGCTTTCCAATCCGACAAGGAAGGGATATTTTTCGCCAAGATCTTCAATGAGGCTAAATTTTACATAGATCGACGGTGAACTCTCATCCTCATACTCAACCTCGGCCTCGGCCAAAGCCGTGCCACAGGGCGCGCACCAGTAGATCGGTTTTTTGCTCTTAAAGAGACTACCGTTGGCGGCAAAACGGCTCAAAGAACGGACTATCTCTCCCTCATAAGGGTAGTTCATCGTCAGATAGGGACGCTCCCACTCACCAAAAATCCCTAACCGTTCAAACTCACCCCTTTGAATGGCAATGAATTTTTCCGCATAACGGCGACAAGCCTGACGAATTTCGGCCTGGGTCATATTAGCTTTTCTTTTTCCCAGATCCTTATCAACCTGATGTTCGATCGGCAAGCCGTGACAATCCCAACCGGGCACGTAGTGACAAAGACGCCCGGACATGGTTCTTGACTTGATAATAACATCTTTTAAAATCTTGTTTAAGGCATGCCCCATATGGAGATGACCATTGGCATAAGGTGGACCATCATGCAAAACAAAAGGAGTCTGCCCCTTATGGCGCTCAAGTATACACTTGTAGGTCTTCTCCTCCTGCCAACGAGCAATGGCATCAGGTTCGCGTTGCGGCAGGTTCCCCCGCATGGGGAATTTGGTCTGCGGCAGGTTCAAAGTTTCTTTATATTCCATCTTAAACTCCTGATGACTTCGTAAAATCCAGCTGCTTAGTCCCCTGGGCATCTTAAATTTTACTTTAGCATCCCCCAATTCAACTTCTTAATATTAATGAAAATAACAAACGAAAAAAGAGCTGCTTGCCAAAGGCGAGCAGCTCTTTTGAAGATTAATGGCGGGAGCGACGAGACTCGAACTCGCGGCCTCCGGCGTGACAGGCCGGCGTTATAACCAACTTAACTACGCCCCCAAATATAGCAATAGGCGGAACAGGGCTTGAACCTGTGACCCCCGGCTTGTAAGGCCGGTGCTCTCCCAACTGAGCTACCCGCCCACAAAAACTATACGTCTAATTCAAACTATCTTTTAAAGCTTTTCCAGGCTTGAATTTTGGTACATTGCTGGCTGCAATTTCAATATTCTCGCCGGTTCTCGGATTACGACCAGTACGAGCCGGACGAGCCACCGCATAGAATGTGCCAAAACCCACCAGAGCTACCTTTTCGCCTTTGCCCAGCTCATCTTTAACAACCTCGGTAAACGCCTTAAGAACCTTTTCTGAAGCGGCCTTGGTAACATCTGCTTTTGCGGCTATCGCCTCAATCATTTCGGCCTTTGTCATCGTAATCCCCCTCCCCATGAAATTATTGTCTAAAAGAATGCGCCCTTATAGCAAAACCGCCCGGGCTAGTCAAGGCAAAAAGCAGTGGTTTATGCAGATTCCGCCTTATTTTCCGCCTTATTTTTATTTTCATAAAGATAAAGAGGTTGAGCTCCGTTGGTGATAACCTCTTCCTCAATAATACATTTGACCGCATCACTGTCCGGCAGGTCGAACATCACTGAATTCATAACACATTCAAGGATAGAGCGCAAGCCCCGGGCCCCGGTTTTCTGCTCCATCGCCAACAACGCGATCTTCTCCAACGCAGCCTGGCTGAACTCAAGCTCAACCTCATCCATTTTGAAAAGCTTACGATACTGTTTGACCAGAGCGTTTCGAGGCTCTGTCAGGATCCGGACCAAAGCCTCCTGATCAAGCTCACCCAAACTGGCTATTACAGGCAGTCGGCCGACGAACTCGGGAATCAATCCATACTTAAGAAGATCCGGCGGAGTCACGTCGTAAACCGAAGCCACCCCGACAGAAGCTATCTTTTCACTCTCTACCTTAAACCCAAGAACATTGCCACGCAAACGACGCTGGACAATATCATCAAGCCCATTAAAAGCACCACCGCAGATAAACAGGATATCCCTGGTGTCAAGTTTAATAAACTCCTGCTGAGGATGTTTACGCCCGCCTTTGGGCGGCACATTGGCAATCGTCCCTTCCAGGATTTTCAAAAGTGCCTGCTGCACCCCCTCACCGGAAACATCACGGGTAATCGAAGGACTGTCGCCTTTACGGGCGACTTTATCAATCTCATCGATGTAGATAATCCCGCGTGAAGCCTGCTCAACGTCATAGTCTGCCGCCTGCAGCAAAGAGACGAGAATATTCTCAACATCCTCCCCAACATACCCGGCTTCGGTCAGGTTGGTAGCATCGGCAATCGTAAAGGGAACTTTTAAAATCCTGGCCAACGTTTGCGCCAGCAGAGTTTTACCACTGCCGGTCGGTCCAGCCAGAAGGATATTACTCTTCTGCAGCTCGACCTCATCATCCCCGTCGATACCGCGGGACGCAATTCTCTTATAGTGATTATAGACAGCTACCGCAAGCTTACGTTTGGCCTCTTCCTGACCGACAATATACTCATCCAGGCTCTCCTTGATTACCCGCGGCGGAACCAGGGTTTCGTGCAGGTCGGCCAAGGTTTCACGTTCATTCTCACCAACAATGATATTGGTACAAAGATCAATACACTCATTACAGATAAAGACGGAAGGCCCGGCGATCAATTTTTTCACACTGTTCTGATCCTTACCACAGAACGAACACCGCAACATATCCTGATCCTTATTGCGAGCCATTATTTATTATCCCCCACAATCCGTCGATTCTTGATGACTTCGTCGATAACCCCGTATTCAACCGCCTGCTCGGTAGACATGAAAAAATCACGATCCGTGTCCTGTTTGAGACGATCCATATCCTGTCCGGTATGGCGTTGTAAAATATCATTAAGGTCCTGCTTGAGGCGCAAAATCTCCCGTGCGTGGATATCTATGTCGGAGGCCTGACCGGAGAAACCACCCATTGGTTGATGCAAGAGAATCCGTGAATTTGGCAGGGCATAACGTTTTCCTGCAGAACCCGCAGAGAGCAACAGAGCCCCCATACTGGCCGCCTGGCCTACGCAGATCGTCGTAATATCGGGCTTAACAAACTGCATGGTATCATAGATCGCCAAACCGGCAGTCACCGAACCTCCCGGCGAATTCACGTATATATTGATATCCTTGTCGGGATCATCAGCTTCAAGAAAAAGAA
>JANTGZ010000190.1 GCA_024762675.1 Thermodesulfobacteriota bacterium
CTCATAGGGATCAGGATTCGTTTAGCTCCAGAATCAAATGCGACCTGAAGAGTTTCGGCCAGGTTTTCTACCGGCACGATACTTCCTCCCAGACTCATATCACCCAGAACAACCATTTGTCCCTGTAATGGCTTTCCAAGGACACCAGAGCAGAAGGCGACAAAACTGGCTAAGGTGGTTGCCGAAGCAGGGCCGGTGTTGTGCAACTCGACGGTATGCAGATGAAAATCATGATCTTGCACCTTGGCTCCCGCACTGACGCGACTCACGTTGGCTTTAAAATAGTCAAAACCAACTTTGATAGGCTCTTTGGCCTTCTGGTTGGATCCGACGCCAGACAATGATAATTTGCCATTTCCACTACTGACCTGTAGCTCAAACCGGTAAAGGCCGAGCATTCCGTTTGAACCGACACCAACCGTGTATAAGGTTCCAGGGTTGGCCGGACCTTCAGGAATCAGACCGCCGCCACCTTGCTCGGGCACACCGATGAAGTGCTCTTCAAACGACTCATTATCAATGTAGCTGAAGTGAACATCATAAAATTCCATACCCCCAATCTTTTTAAGTTGTTCCTTGATCCGGCGCCTCGTTTCCAGAGCATATTCGAGACACTTCCGCACAGCTTCCTTGTCGTACTCCCCGTGCGGATAAAGCAGCTTAAGTAACCCGGAGACAGTTCGTCTGACGGCAATAGTGTCCCGTTGATTGAGGTTGTTGCCCAGCTTGAAAAACTTATCGATAGCGTCGGCAAATGTCCGTTTGCGCATCTCCCGAATAAACTCAGCCAGATAGTCGACAATCAGGCCATACTGATTGGTGAAATGTTCTGGCTTCATCTTGGGGATTTCCCAACCGGGGATATAGCTATGAAAGCGATCAAAAAATGCCGAATCGATCATCGCCTCAGGGAACGGTGAAAGCAGATGACTGGTCTTCACCAGAGTATCAACCGCCTGATTGATATTGCCGACAAACACCATTGAGGCACTGGCACTGATAGAGTCACGACCGCGTGAAAAAGAACCAGAGGCCATGTAATCCTTCATGATCTGAATGCCGTCTTTATCCTTAAAAGAGATTCCTGCCACCTCATCAAAAGCGACGATATCCCAATAACCAACCAGACCAACTTGACGCCGTGCCATGTTGTAGAAAAGATTGGCCACTGTAGTTTGGCCACCGGAAATCAGAATACTATTGGGACTGATCTCTTTATAAATATGGCTTTTCCCTGTCCCACGTGGACCGAGCTCACAGAGGTTGTAATTGTTCTCCACAAAGGGGATCATTCTAGCCAACAGGTGCCACTTCACCCGCTCTTCAAGCTCTGTCGGTTCCATCCCTGTGGATCGCATCAAAACATCCACCCACTGCCCTACTGTGAACGCACGACGAGCCTGAAATAGTTCTTCCATATCCATGTTCGGAAGCTGAATTGGTTTCAGGTTCTGGATTTCAAATGGCGAGCTTTTCTGACCTTCTTCATAGTAGTAGCTGATCGTAATAATGCACCAGATGCCGCCAGCCAGAAGCTTCTCGAACTTCTTTACCGTCGATGTGGGGATCTCCACCCCTTTGGTGCCAAGATTGGACAAAAGAGCTTCGTAGACATCGCGCTTCTCATTCAGCGTCACCGTCACCTTATCGATAACCTTGTAACTGCCACGCTCGCGGATCTTCGACTTAACCTTCTCCGCTTCGTCCGGGCGGACATAATTCTCAGCCAGAATCTGCTTAACCGTCTGCAAACCCTCTTCGATCACTTGGTCATCATCCGAAGCACAGTACATACCAAGCAGGTATTCCAAGACATACACCGGGACATTCGCACCCTCCTTGACCATCTTGGTCAGATCCTTGCGGACAACTTTGCCCCGGAACTCGGAATTTAATAGATCATTCAAATTGGTGTTTTCAGCCATAAGCACAACCCCTTAAAAATCATTCATAAAAGCAAGATCAATAATGATCGGATGACGCTCAACCTCAGCTTGAGTCTCCGCATCACGCAGCACCAGGTGATATTCTTTTTTCTTGCTATAATCACCTGATTCCACAACCAGACGCGCCTCTTTGATCCGTTCATTCATATCTGACGAAACGCTATCAAAGGTGAGCTGCACAACGTTGCTGATTGGCTTGTCATTATCCATCAAGGACACCATCAGAGTCCTTGGCAGGACACGTTCAGAAACCGCTTCGGATTGAATGAACTTGAAGATCTGAATATTGTTCACCACTTTGTTGACGTTACCCAGTTGGGTAACATTGACCTTACGTACAATCGCAGCTTGAGCAGCCTTGCCACGCAGAGATTTGATTGCCACAACTGGAACCAGAACCTCCTGCGGCATCGCTCCGCCATGGACAAATCGTGCACCTCCGGCAAAATGGAAGAGGTTGTTCCCCTTGGGCACCCAGAACTCCATCTCTCCTGTTGCTCCAACAGTTGCGCTCATCCTCCCCGACCAGACTTTGTCGTCCTGGCCAAGGTTTTCACCAAGGATATAGCGTTTTTTCTCCTTAAAACTCCCTGCTGGCTTCTTATCGAGACCACTCTTTTCCGCAACACCGGGTCGAGTCTTCTGATACAGGAACCCGTGATCAGCCGTAATCAAAACATCCCTTCCGTTCAGATTATTGATGATATGATTAACCAACGCCCCCAGTTCCACGATTGTCGTTCTAACTGCCTGAAAAGCTTTTTCTTCCGAGCTGGCCGTATCACCAGTTGCATCGATTTCATTATGATAGACATATACAACCCGAGCATCCTTCACAAACTCACGTCCTTGATCCCGTTTCATCATTTGAAGGGCAGGAGCTTTTACCGCAAGACCATCGATATTCGCCAGAATTTTTTTCCGCTGTTCCAAAGAAGCACAAGGTTGGTCGTCAACCAAGACCTCCACGCTGCCAGTTTTGAATGAGAGTTCCTTGTGGGGAAGTAAAGCCGCCATACCCAACGAAGTAATACTGGGCAAGACACTAAGTTGGCATTTCAGGTCAGCTTGAAACCTATTCTGACGATTGATGACGTCCGTCAATTCAGCGGCAGCTTCATAGCGAAAAGCATCGCTGATGATGACATAGACTTTCCCCTGAGGATTTTCTTTTTGCAACGGCTCAACAAAAGTTGGGTAAAAATCGTGCTGATTTGGAATTCCCGCAATCCGCCAAAGGTCAAGCAGTGACTCGCCCTGCTTCAGGCGCATAAAGCTCCCCCAAGCGAGCGAGATCTGATCAATAAACCAACCACTATAGGTTTCTTCAATCGCGTCCCTCAGCTCCTTGAGCAGATCACCACCAGTCAGCTCAACACGATCTGCTGCCTCAATAAATAATCGGTAGTTTTGATCGATGCGGAACAAATTTTTCTGGTAGGCTTCAGCCATTGCCTGAGCCGATGGATAGCTCAACCCATCATCGTATATACGCCGCAAAGCAAGGATTCCAAACGCAGCCTCAAGGGCATTGTAAACCACACCATAATCGAGTAACCCTCCATCACTCGGTCGTTGCACCCAGTGACCGTCACAGCGGGTTCTGAGTAGGTTCGAAAAGGCATTATGATCAATATTCCCCTCGACCAGATCATCCCGCAGAGCACGGCAGATATGGGTTTCAACTGACTCGAATGTCTGCGCATCCTCCAGCACCGGGATATCTATGTCACACAGCACATCAGCAATATTGAGCTCCCGTCCAATAGTTCGCGACATCTGATCATAGATACCGCTATAACGG
>JANTGZ010000191.1 GCA_024762675.1 Thermodesulfobacteriota bacterium
GTGGAGCAGGGCGAAGACCGTCTCCTTGTCATCCCATTTGAGTTCAATGCCGTCGGTATCTTCCCTGGTCAGGTGGCCCTCCTGGTAGGCTTCGATGAGAAAGGCGATAACCACACCGGTACTGATCGTATCCATGGCATACTCATCACAATACCAGGCATACTCCATGATTGCCGGGATTTCAAAGATACCTAAATTGGTAATTGCTGCCGCCGTTTCATATTCAGGTCCGTCAACTGGTACGGTCCGCCCGGCAAAAGGGCCGGTGGTCAGGGTGTGGGCTTCACAGCCTTTGGTACAGGAGAGGGTGCAACCGGCAAAGCAGCCGTCCGGATGTTTCTGGTCGAAGACCTTCTCTTCAAAAATTTTACCCGACACCATCTCCTGTCGTTCATCCCGGCCAAATTTATAGTTGTGGACCGGCAGAATATCATGATTGTTCATCAGGTCGAGCAGGCTCGTGGTGCCCTGTTGGGCGAGGCGTAGTTCGTTGGGGTCGACGTCGCGGATAACTTTGCGCAGATCCGTGCCTGCCGTCCGCACCCGTTTTTTGTCGACCGCCTGGTTACTGTTACCCCCGCTGAGGTTACTTTTTACAACAATTCCCCATAAGCCTTTATCCCGCATAATGGTTCCCATACCGCCACGGCCGGCCTGTTTGGCCCGGCAGCGTTGGCGTTTAGGATCGTAGTAGACGCTGTTGACGCATCCGAAAAAGGTGTTTTTACTGCCGATCCCGGCATTGACGAAGGCGATTGAGGAGGGTTTGCTCTCGCCGCGCCACGCTTCCACCAAGTTTTCGGCTTCGAGCAGGGAGCTCTCAGTTTTCGGGGCCTCTTTGAGACTTATCGTGCCCTTTTCATCGTCAATGAAAATAATGATATCGCGGTTTGATTTTCCAGTTACAGCGATCGCGTCAAAACCGGCATTTTTCACCAGAGGAAAGAAGTAACCACCCACGTTGGAGTCACAAAAAGTCCCGGTCAATGGCGATATTGAACCGATAATGAACTTCCCGGTTCCAGCAAAACTGCTCTCCCCGCAAAAAGGCCCTCCGGCAAAAGCCAGGACATTTTCCGGGCTGTCATAGCGGGTTGCGGCTGTGGTCTTGTCGTAGACCATTTTCAGACAGTAGCCGCGGCCGCCGATAAACATCTCCCGGGTTTTTTGAGGGATCTCCTTAACAACCATTGTCTGGTCACTCAAATTAACTTCCAGCAGGCGATCGGTATAGCCTTTGTCTATCGTGGTTTTAGTGTAGCTGATTGAAGCGATGGTCATCTTTTTATTCCTTTGCCATGATCCTTACTTAAGAATAAATTTCTATTCCAAGAAAGCCTCTTAGATGATGTAATGTAATTTGGATATCTGTTTGCAGGTCGTGTAATAAAAGCATAAACTCATTAACCGGCAACAATTTATCAGGTTGGGCCTGATAGCATGACTTTCGTATTATGTCTATAAATGATTTTTTGTGGGAACTTTAGCGGGCAGGGTGAACTTTTAATGTTAAACGGATATTTTTTTGAATATGGCGGCTAAAACTAAAGTGATTGGCGGAAATCGACCGGCAGAGGTGTGAGGCACCGGCTGCCGGTCACCGAGGCCAGGACATTGCCAGCCTCCTTTTTCCCTCAACTTTGCACTCCGAACCCTGAACTGAACATCATGGACAATTGGTGCGGCCGTAATCGGTTATAAACTCAGCCAAGTCAACTCCGTCGACATCACCATCACCGTCGAAATCACCGTCACAGGGTGAACAATTATTGCGTCCGAAATTGTCGGCAAAAAAAGTCAGATCTACCTCATCGACATTACCATTGCCATCAAAATCACCGGAGCAGGGAGAAACAAACTGGGTGATGGAAAAATCAGCATCGCTTATGTCACTGACACCAGGATAGCTTAAGGAGGTCACTCGAACCAGACATAATTTTGAGGTCGGTGCGGTCACGCTCCAGGTGTAAGAGCCGTCATTGGTTGTGCTGCGGGAAATGGTCGACCACTGCAAGCCGCTATTACGACTGATCTCGATCTTAACATTCCCGGTCACATATTGTGATTTCCAGGTAATGGTTCTGGACCCTCCGACAGGCCAACTCTCACCGCCGTTGGGCACGGTCACTATGATCGAGCGTTCCCGGGTATCGCCACAGCCGGGAGTTGACCAAGACGTATTCACGCCATCTCCATTTCTGGCCATTATCCAAAAACAGTAATGTGTGCCGAGGCTAAGCCCGGTGGCAGTTACCGTTCCCCACTCGTAGATGCGTTGCCAGACCCCGGTAGTACTCTGACCACCACTTGCATCAAGGTAAAAGCCGTTGGAGCCGCCATAATCGTATACATAGATCATGCATTCCGTGTGAGTCGGATTGCCGTTAGGATTAATGGTTACATCCATAGTTGTAAGTGTGGGGTTGCTTATTGACGGTGCTGCAGGAATATTGGCCAGCGTATAGCGGTTATCCCAATCACAGAAAACGGTTTCATCAGCATCTCCGTTTCTGGCTTTGGCCCGGAACCAGTATCCCGTGTTAACGGATAACCCGGATTGGGTCCAAAAATCGTTGTTCCTTTTCCAGCCTGAATTATCGTTCAGATAACACTCAAGCCACAGCCCTGATACACCCCTGGTCAAACCCCACGGGGTATTGGTTGATCTGCACGCTATAGAATTATTGGTAATTGTATCGTAGCTTATACCTGTCGGCGTCTGGATATCCGTAAAGTCGTAACTGACGTTGGAGTAGGTTGTCTCATTATGGGCGGGAGATCCGTCACGAGCCTTTACCCTGTAACTATATTGATGATTTGCACTCAAACCCGTATCGGAATAGGTTCTGCCGGTCTGCCAGCTCGAACTCGTTCCACCATATCCGCCGGTCGGGCTGGAGTAAAACTGAAAGTAATACTCCAGCGGCGTAAAGGAGTCATAGGCTGTAGTTGCCGTCATCCGAATTTCTGAGGTACTCACTTCGTAAGGAATTGAAGAAAAGTACATGGGGTTGGGAGTCGGGGCGCTATGGTCTTCTTGAATAGTAAAGTTAGCCTCGCTGCCGTCACCGGCCTGATAGACCCAGCCTGCTGCCTCGCTGCCGCTATGATTTTTAATCTTTACCCGCGCATTTGTTGAGCTGACGGTTGGAACTGTCCAGGCATAGCTTTTCCATCCTGGAGCGGAGGGTTCGACCCGATTTATAAAAACCCAATCAGCTCCGGCATTGGTCGAATAATAGAGATCGGCACTAAAGGTACGATCATCGACTTCATACCAGGTGATATTATAGCTCTTGCCGGCGGTCAAGACCTCACCCCCGTCAGGCCAGGTCAATGAGGTCTGCCCCCAGGTCCAGCCCCCCGGAACAACCGTATCCAGCCGTCCGAAATCGAGACTGACGCCGTTATCATATTTTTTGTAATACCAGTCATCTCGACCGGGGCACTGCCAGGTATTATACGTGATCACATATTTTGCATCCGTATATCCCCAGGCAGCAAGTGTATGCCCCACGGAGCCACTTGCTGTGTCGTAGCCGGCCCCCCAAAGACAAGGTCGGTTGTTATTTATTTCGTTTGTAATGGTGCCCCAGCACCAGTCATTGCTGTTTCCACAAGTGGTTCCGGAAGATGTGAAACTGTAACCATTAGTCGTATTGCAGACTGCTACTACCCCCGGACCAATATTACCTCCACTGGTGTTGCCAGAAACACTGGTTCCCATGGCAACCCGAAGCTCTTCCAG
>JANTGZ010000192.1 GCA_024762675.1 Thermodesulfobacteriota bacterium
GTGAAGACGGAAAATCTTTTCTGATAGAGGCTCCGGTAGGAACTGTTACTATTGGCAATTAGCTTTGAGATTAGTTTTTATTGACATGCTCCTGGTCGTTTTTTTAGTGCCTTACAGGTTGTTTTCTGTTCAAAAAAACAAGAAAATGTCCTGATAAGAGTACTTATTTGCGGGCCGATAGAGCTTGGTTGGGTTGCGGGGATTGTTCCAGCATTAGATGTTTTATGGAGAAGGTGATCGCCATGATTTTAAATAGCAAAAAGCTGACATCGACAGTGCGATTGAAGAGATGCTTTTTATGTTTTATGATAATTTCTTGCGGCCTTATTTGCAATCCCGGCCCGGTCTTTTCGGATGACACTCTGGAACCGCTGCAAAGTACCACCGGGCCCAAACCGCCGGCTGGAGTATTGCCGGCATTGGCCACCAAAGCCCAGGGAACTGTTCTCGGGGTTCCATCTTATCGCTGGCGCCACGGCTGCGGCCCCACAGCCGTGGGTATGGTTATTGGCTATTGGGATATGCAGGCCTATCCAGGCTTGATACTCGGTGATTCATCGACCCAGACTGATGCTGTCAATCAGGCCATTGCTTCCGAGGGAGCGACTACGAATGAGCATTACGAGGATTACGCTCTGCCTATCGACAGCTCCCCGAATATGTTGACCGATGCCTATATCACGGCCGGCCGTACGCCTCATGCAGACAACTGTATTGCCGACTGGATGGACACCTCCCGCAGTACCGATAACAACTATTATGGCTGGTCGTGGTCTAGTGATATCTGTCCGGCTTTTAACAGTTATGTTAATTCCCGAGGTGCTGACTACGGACCAACCTCTCATGAGTTTACCTGGTCGAGTTTCTCCTGGGATGCTTTAAAAACCGAGATCGACGAGGGTCGGCCTCTGGTCTTTCTCGTCGATTCCAATGGTGATGGTGATACCGACCATTTTGTCACTATAGTTGGTTACAGTGATGATAACGGCTATCAGGAGTACGGCTGTCGCGATACCTGGAGTGATGTTGTCCGCTGGGAGCGTTTTCGGGTGATTTCATCAAGCTACACTTGGGGAGTCTCTCGAATATATACCTTTGTCGTCGATCATAATGATGTCTGGTGGGTTGATTTTAACTATTCAGCTTACGAAAACGGAACTTTCAGCCGTCCTTACAATACCCTGGCTGAGGCGGTTGCCGCGGCCGATTCTGGTGATACCATCTACGTAAAAAACGGTAGTTCCAGCGAAACCATAACGATTGAAAAAAGCCTCAATATTTACGCTTTTCAAGGGGCATTTTCGATTGGTAACTGAACTTTTAGTTATTGTTAATTGATTGCGTTTTTTTCCGAGGACGTCTGGGATAATGAAGAAAATTACTATAGCTATATGCCTGGCGGTTTTTTGCACGTTGGGAATTATTGCCGCTTCTGCAGCCCAGACGGCCGAAAATCTTGACTGCACCGGCCTTGAGCATTTTCGTGTGGCTTTCTATGAATTGACTCCCCAAAAGGATGTAGTCGGTGCTTCCAGGAAATACGAACTGGCTGAAAAAGCCTTTCTTGACGCTATTCGGCAGGCTCCTGACTGGATTGAACCCTACCTTCATCTGGGGCGCACCTATTTTGTCCAAAAAAAGTATCAGGCCGCAGCCGAATTGTATCGTCAGGCCTTGAAAATGGCCCCTGAACGACGAGAAATATATCTGCAACTGGCCTCTTCTCTGGAGATGGACCAAAATTATCAGCAAGCCATCGAAGTTTTGGTAAAATTACGTTATGAGGAAGCTAATCAAAAGTCGGTCGGACTGTTGGATGAATTTATCCATCGGCTGGAGAAGCAGGCGGCAGAAAAATGAGGTGAGTTTCCTTGTCTTGGGGCTCATTTTCATTTTGGTTTTACTGTCATCCCTTCCGGTTATGGCGGGTAACTCTTCCGGTGCTTATTACCATTGGAGCGCCGGGCGGCTTTTCTGGTTTATGGTTATTTCCGACACCCATATTGGTACCAGTGGCAGTCAGGATACGGACTATCTTGATTGGGCGGTCAGGGAGGGAAGGGAGGTTATAAACCCGCTCTTTATGGTAAATGCCGGGGATTTGACCGATTCCACCAACGGTGGATTATTGCCCAACGGCCCCTATCAGGAAGAGTGGGACAGTTATTACCAAATACTGGATCAGGCTGGCATTGATGACTCATTCTACTATGACATCCCCGGCAACCATGATGCGTATAATGATCCGGACCTGGCCTACTATCGGTTTAATTCCATCCAGGGGCGTGCTACCGGCAACCATCAGCATTCATGGCTGCGAGAATTTGATTTCGGCAGTTATCATTTCTTCGGCATTAGTACCGCCGGAAATGACGGTGCTCCTTTCAGTATCTGGCCTTGGGATAATTACGGTGATCATGCGGGGCTCGATGCGGACGAACTGGCTTATATCGAAACGGAACTGGAAAAATATCCGGAATCGGAATTGACGCTGGTTTTTGGTCATCATCCCTTTGAACCGGGCTATTTCGCTTGGAATGACACCGGCCTGACATACGGCCTGGAACCTTTCCTGGATCTGATTGAAGATTACAATATCTCTCTTTATGGTTTTGGTCATACGCATAACTATCGTGAGAATTTCTATTATGACAGGTTGAGCCGGGGCGTCTTTTACCTGAATTTAGCTTCTTTGGGGGAATCTGATGAGAACCATTACGCCGTGATGGCCATTGACGGCAACGGTTTGTCGGTAATTTCTGCTCAGGCCCAAGAGTGGCCCGTGGTCTTGATCACCGCACCCGTGGACTGGGGACTGGGTGATGATCCTAATCCTTTTGCCTGTGAAATTCCTCAGGGTCGGGCCAATCCCGTTCGGGCTCTGGTTTTTGATGTACTGCCGGTGACCCAGGTACAGTTTAGTCTCGATGAAACCGGTATCTGGCAGGATATGCAGCAAGTGGATCAAGGGCCAATCTGGGTCGGGTTCTGGGATGCCGTTAATTCTCCGGCTGGTTTCCATGTTATTAAAGTCAGAGCTTTGGGAACTGACACTGTTACGGATCAGGTAAAATTTTTTGTTGATCCATCATGTTATATCGGGGATTCCGATCGTGACGGAGATATGGACGGGGTTGATCTGGCCGCCTTTCTTGAGGATTGCCAAGCGGAAGTTATGGTTGATTTTGCCTCTGCTTTCGGTGGCACCGGTGCCGTTACGCCCAATATCGGCAGTATGGCCTGTGCCCGCTGGCCTTCCAACATGCTGCTCAATAGTGATACTTTTCAATGGCCTACTAAGGAATAGTCCTTTCCACGATTAATTGGGAAATCATCTGAAAATGCTAAAATTTGTTCCTTTTATTGCCGGAGCTTTTGTCGCCATCGCCTTTTTTCTACTGGCTCCTCCTTTTTGCTACGCTGATTTCAAGCTCTCCGGTGCTTTTTACGATCAACTCAGTTCGTGCATCGCTTTTAACGAGACTGAAAATCAGTATCTGACAGTATGGGAGGATCGGCGTTGGGCTTGGGGAGAGGCAAGAGATCTTTACGGGCAGAGGACTAATGCTGCCGGAGAACTTTTAGAACCCGCTTTTGGCATCTCCTGGGAAGGA
>JANTGZ010000193.1 GCA_024762675.1 Thermodesulfobacteriota bacterium
AGATCTAAGGGGGTTACTTATTACCCTCTTAGACTTTTTAGACCATATTTAGGATTGTTACAAATTTTGTCGAGATATTTTCTGTTGACGGGAGATGGAAATGAAAAAAATATCTTTTTTTGTTCTATGTGTTTGGTTCTTTTTTTCAGGGTCACTCGCTGGTGCCGCCCTTTTAGATTTGCGTATTCTGGTAAATGATCCGCAGTATCTGGATGAGCCTAACAACACAGTGCCAAATAATTTAACTTCCGTTTTTGAACATTCTATGACTATCCATGAAGACAGTTCTCATGGTTGGTGGAGCATCTATCTGGTCGACGACTCTTTTTTCGTTCCTGAAAATGCTTTTTCTTTAGAGTTCGACTACCTTTTAACGCTTGAACCGGGTGATTATGATTGGTTGGTTTTTTCCATTAATGGGGAGTACTTTACCGAAATTGGTTATGATAACAGTCAGGGAACCGAGGCGCACACCGTCAGTGGTCACGCGACGATTGATCTAACCAGTTTCAGCGGTACCACCATAAGAATGGTTTTCGGTCTTGAAGCAGATGGCTGGGATGATCTGGCCCTAGGTTCTTCTGCGACATTTTCAAATGTGGAGGTTAAGGGTGCAATTCCGACTTTAAGTGAGTGGGGTATGATAATTCTTTGTTTGTTATTATCGGTTGTCAGTTTCTTGAATTTAGGTCGCCGTCAAAATCAGTGATGCCGTTTTCAAACTTGAACAGATAACCGACCACCATACCTATGAGCGCACAAAAGAGCTTAGCTTTACCTTTGCCTCATATATTCAGGATAATCATGGTTGCCAGGTTTCTGCGCCATATCATCCCCATATTATCTTACTTGACTTCCATAACTCCGGGAGCAAAATTATAAAATCAACTGATTCCATCGTGAGGGCCGCGACCTACCCTCTCCCAGACAGTTGTATAAATCTCATTCAACCTGTTTTCCAGTTCCAATCGATACGACTCAATCTCCGCGGCCTTAATCCCGGCCGGAACGAATATTGGTTCTCCATACTTAAATTCTATCCGGGAGAAAGGCAGCGGTACAGCCAGCCGGTCCCAGGAAGAGAAGGCAAGGTAGCGGCTGGCGGCCCAGGCCATAGGAATAATCGGGCTGTTGGTTCTGGAGGCAACCATAATCGCACCGGGCTGGGCCATCCGGGCCGGGCCTTGGGATCCGTCGGCAACGATACCCGCATTTTTCCCGGATCGAACCTCCCGCAGCATGTGTTTGAGACCGCTCACTCCCTGTTTATTCGCTGATCCCCGAACCGGCGTATGTCCAAACAGGTGCGCCACCCGGGCGATATACTCTCCATCTTTGGAGGCACTGACCATTACTGCTGCGGAAAAAGATTGTAGATTATAAAAAATGTAGAATAAGGAGTAATGCCAGAAAACGGCAATAACGGTTCCGTTATCAACGGCTTTATCCAGATGTTCCCGACCCTCCATCCTTACCCGGCAGGAGGCAAACCAGAGCCGTGACAGGATAACATAGAGCCGCGGCAGCACGGTGATGGAGAGTTTGTACCAAAAGCCCTTCAATATCAATCTCCAACAAAGTTGGTTCTATTCAAAAAGCGAATATTTCTCTTTCGAAAGTTGCAGACCGATCACAAAATAAAATCCGCCTGTTTGAACACCGAACTCTATATCGCAAACCTGGATTAATCACAAACCAAATCCGACAAATCGATGGCAATAAAAAGTCTCATTTAATTTTGCCGGCTGCTAATGAGGCGAACAGGCTTTTTCTATTTTTCATATATCCAGCCGCACCCATCTCGTACAATAACGATTGGCGGTTTCAATAAATTTTCTTACTGATTGATCACTATTCATGTAGATTGAAAATTCTTCGGATTCCAGCCGGCAGATAATCATTCCCGCTTCCAGATCAAATATCTCATCACCCGCGGCCACGCTGATTTTCCCGGCAACCGGTTGCGGTTTAATCTCATCGTCATCGAACTCTATCAAGGCTATCTGGGCCAGGGTATAAAATTCATGTTTGCTGCGTACCGGTGAAGCCGTGCTGAAAGTACGAATGTAGGTTGCATCGGCCAGGGCTCTTTCCGGAATTACGATGACCGCCCGACAGTCAATCTGCTTTTCCGACGACAAAATACCTGCATGAAGCTTCACCCTGATAGAGACTGGCTGCAAGATTACCTCCCCGGCCCCAACATTGTCAGCAACTCTTCAGCACTCATAATCTGGAACAGCGGATAGAGAGGATTACGGCGATATGCGGCCAGGCATTGCTCATGAACCTCCGGCGAAAATGCGGCGCTGCAGTCATCGACAATAACCGCTTGAAGATCATGACAGAGGGCATCCATGGCCGTTGTTAAAACACAGAAATTGGTGGCAATACCGGCCACGGCAATCCGGGAAATCTGTTGTTCTTTAAGAATCTCGGCAAAACCGGTATTAAAGAAAGCGGAAAATCGCGGTTTTGGCAGCCATAAATCTTCATCCTGCCGCTTCAGGTCAGCAACAATCTCCGCGCCTTCAGTTCCCACTAAAGCATGAGGGTGCATGCGCGATTTGAAAATGAAATCATCCTCGTTGAAGGCATCGGTTGAAAATATGACCGGCAGGTTACGATCCCGGAAGCCGTCTATCAGATGATTTATCGGTTTAATAATCGCCCGGGCCAGAGGTGTAATAGGATAGTTATTCTCTTCGCGAAAATAATCTTTGACCATATCAATTATGACTAAAGCGGTTTTGTCCAAAGCTCTCTCCCTGTTCATATTGCTGACTGCAGATTCAGTAAGATCGGCTAAAATAAACCATATTTTACAGATCAAAATTTGGTCGTATCAATTATTTAGCAAAACTCTCCTAAAACTTTTTCAACTCTTTATCAAAATATGAAACAGTAGTGATAAAAAATCTCAAACTAAATCCAACAGATTTCTTTGTTGCGGTTCATCAAGGGAAGTCAGAATAGGTCGTTTGGGTTCATCACACCATTTTGTACTGTTGTCAATATTTGGATATTCGGAATGTAGTTTTATCAGTTCAGACTCCATTATTATAGGTATATTAAACTCGGCATAAATGGGTAAATCACTTTTCTTGTAAGTTCGAAAAAGTTTCCCACAAAATTCAGGCTCTGTCACAGGTATTCCATTATCCCAACCGGTAAAAGTCCGATTGCCTATAACTATTAACCGAGTAAATTCTCTGAATATTTCAGACCATTTTGTAGTCAAAATCTGTAGTTGTACTTCGCTTGATACCGCAAAAGGTATCCCAGAATAATATTCAAACCCAAGATTTTTAGCGATATGACGCTGGCAACCCATACTTAAAGAGTCAAAATAACCAATAAAAGCAATTCTTGGTAGATCGTAGTCACTTTTTCTTTTCACTGAAAAACCAGATATTATTTTTTGGAAATCAATGTCCTCAATTTTACACAAGTGGATCTGGGCCTTTATAAGTTTTCTCTTTTTTAACTTATTTTTTTTGATTGTCATTCTTTAACCCTCAGTCTTTTACTTGAAAAATTCAGGAGCTACTTTTTTGACTGCATCTAAAAAAGAATTTTCATGTATTATTGTTATTGCAGATCTTGCAGCT
>JANTGZ010000194.1 GCA_024762675.1 Thermodesulfobacteriota bacterium
TGTGGTTTTATCAAAAAAAGAAGCTGAAAGACTCTGTAGATGAGTAAACAGCTCTTCCCTTAGACCCTCTTCCACCCTTCTGGCGGTTCCCATAATGCAAAAACGCCAAAAAAATCGAAATAAACCCAAGGTTATCGCCGCCAGGAGCAGGTAGCCGCAGTATCTCTTCAAGCGGTCACTGGACCCGTAAGCAATGTCGTCTACAGCCCATTTGATAATCCGGGGAATTGCCAGCTGAACCCCATCGGCAAACAGCAGGGCAGATAAACCCAGTATCAGATAGATGCGCCGCTCCCGGAGGTAGGCTTTTATGAGTTGCAAATTAGCCAAAAAAACCTCAAGATTGAAAATCCTAGATTACTATACTATACTATTTGCCTTTTAGATTTAATTTTTTTCACCGATGAGGTCAACAATTACTTGACTGATTAAGCCTCTAAAGAACAAGCAATGCCGACGTTAGATTGACAAAAAACTCAATAGCATGTAACTTCTTAAAAAAAACAACTCGACAAAGAGACCACATGGGAAAAACTAAAAGTATAACCCGGCTGATTACAATTTTCATGGTGCTCCTGATCTTCCTTGCGGTTGCCAGCCTGGGCTATCTCCTGATCAGTGAAAAATATAGTCGTTTTCATCAGGAGTTGGACTCGTTTCAAGCGGAGTTTACCTCCCGCCAGAAGACCGAGCTCAAAAACCAGGTTAATCAGGTAATTGAATATATCGACCATCGCTTCTCCCGAATTGAGAATCTGGCCCGCCGCAAACTCAAACAAAGGGTAGAAGAATCCCTGCAGATCGCCACCGCCATCCACCTGAAATACCAACCACACTCAGACACAGAAATCAAACAATTAATCAAAACTACCCTGGGTGCTATTCACTATAATGATGGTTCGGGATACTATTACATTATTGACGACCGGGGAGTTTTTCAACTAAATCCCAATATACCGGCAGTCGAAGGCCTGGGCCTCATCGACCTAGACAAGCGTAACAAAAGCAATCTGATGAGCCGGTTTCGAGAGATCACCTCCGGCAGTGGTGCCGGATTTAATACTTATCAATTCCACAAACCGGGACAACCTCTGGACAGCAAAGCAAAAAAAATTACTTTCATTAAGCGATTTGAACCTTACAACTGGTATTTCGGTACCGGAATCTACCTTGACAGCCTTGAGGAAGAGATCCAAAAACAGATAAATGATTTCCTCAAAATCCATCGTTTCGGTAATAAAAATCAAAATTATGTTTTCGTCATCAAACTCCTTGATATTAACGGGGGCCCGGACTTCGGTATCATGTATGCCAACGCCAACCGCCCGGACCTGATCGGCAGGCATATTTCTGACAACACTCCTGATGCCAAAGGAAAACTGTTCCGACAGGAATTTCTCAAAGGATTACGGGAACAGGGAGAGTGCTTTGTTTCATACTGGTACAAAAGGATCGGCGACGACCCGCAACCGCAACTTAAAACTTCCTTTTTCAAACTCTACGAAAAAGCCAACCTGATTGTTGCCGCCGGGGCCTATCATCCCGACATGGACGCCGTAATTGCCGTCTACCAGAATAAACTTGAAAAAAATGTTTCCCGGGATGTACGCAATATTGTTTTAATATTATTCCTGACTTTTTTCACCCTGCTTCTGATTATCCGTTTCATGGGCAAGAAAATCCAGCGTGAATTTCAGGTCTTCACTGATTTTTTCACCCAGGCCGCCCGCCGAAATCGAAAAATCAATCCCTACGATCTCTCGCTGAGAGAGTTTCAGGAGTTGGCAATAACCGTCAACCAGATGATTTCCCAACGGCAACAGGTTGAACAATCCTTACGTGACAGCGAAGGGAAATTTCAAACCCTGGCCGATACCAGCCCGACGGCTATCTTTATCCACCAGCAGGAAACCTTTGTTTACGCCAATCCCGCAGGCTGCGATATCAGCGGCTACCCACTTGATGAACTGCTGCAAATGAGGTTCTGGGAACTGGTACACCCGGATATCCGCGAGCAGGTAAAACTTGCCGGCCAGCAACGGGAAAGCGGACAAGATATTCCATCCCGATATGAGATAAAAATTCTTACCAAACATGGCGAACTCAAATGGCTCGACTTCAGTGCCGCCACGATTTCTTTCCAAGGAAAACCGGCGATTATGGGCAGCGTCATCGACATCACCAACCGCAAATCGGCAGAGCAGGCACTTCTGGCCGAAAAAGAGCGCTTGGCCGTCACTTTGAGCAGTATTGGCGATGGCGTCATGGCCACTGACTTAAGTGGCAAGATCACATTGATGAATCACGCCGCCAAACAGATTACCGGATGGGTTGCCGACAACGCTCTAGGCCAGGAATTAGCCACAGTTCTGGAGGCAGTCGCGAACGATAAAAACAGATCTTCATTCGATCTGTTGCATAAACTCGAAGATACTGATCAGCTTAATTATCGCCAGGAACAACTCAATATTCTCTCTCGGGATGGTGAGGAAAAAATTATTGCCGCCAGCACGGCCCCGATCAGCGGCCAGGATGGTAAAGCAATCGGCAGTATCGTCGTCATTCGGGATATCACTGAAAAAGTACGTCTCCGCAAGGAGATGGAAACCAACCAAAAACTTGAATCCATCGGCCTGCTGGCCGGCGGCATTGCGCATGATTTCAATAACCTGCTGACGGCGATCTACGGCAATATTTCACTCGCTAAAATGGTTCCTGACAACCCGGAAAAAGTATTTCACTATCTTGAGAAAACTGAACAGTCTCTCTCTCAGGCTCAGGGTTTAACCCAACAGTTACTGACATTTGCCCGCGGGGGTTCACCGGTCAAAAAACTTGTGGAAATCGGGCCACTACTCAATGAAGTCGCAAAATTTTCTCTGCGCGGCAGCAACACCGATGTTGAAATAAACATTGCCGCTGATCTATGGTCGGCTTCAGTCGATACCGGGCAGTTCAGTCAGATAATCAATAATCTGGTGATGAATGCCAGCCAGGCAATGCCCGATGGCGGTAAATTGGTAATTGAAGCCGAAAATGTTATTTTAGCACCGACCGAACGACCTGCCGCAACCGACAATGGACATTTCATAAAAATAACTTTCACTGATCAGGGCGAGGGCATCAGTCCGGTACATATTAACAATATTTTTGACCCCTATTTCACCACCAAACGGGCTGGCAGCGGTCTGGGACTGGCAACAGTTTTTTCCATCATCAAAAACCATAACGGCCTGATAAACGTAAAATCCGCTGTTGACGCCGGAACGACCTTCACCATTCACCTGCCGGCATCCGCCAGTACAGCTAAAACTGAAACAGAGAGTTCAAATGAAATAGATTTGAAAATTACCGGCAAAATCCTGATTATGGACGACGAGGATGTCATCCGGGAGACCTGCGGTGAAATGCTCCTGATTATGGGCCATACCGTAGACTATGCAATAAACGGCCAGGAGGCTTTGGCCAAGTACGAGCAGGCCCTGCAGGAACAGCAGCCCTTCGATCTGGTAATCATGGACTTAACTATCCCCGGCGGCATCGGCGGCAAAGAAGCAATCCATAAGCTCCTGAAAATCGACCCCCGGGCTAAAGC
>JANTGZ010000195.1 GCA_024762675.1 Thermodesulfobacteriota bacterium
TTGTAGGGGCGGTTCTGACCGCCCGGTGCCCAGAGAATGATAAGGTTACGGTCGGCAAAACGTTCGACACTTAACATGGGAAAATAGGGCGGTTGAATCTGGTTGCAAAACCCTAAAAGTTCCCGTTGAATCCGGTCGAGCTGATCCTCGGGCAGGCCAACCGGCGGGAAGATCGGCACCCCCGCTTGATCACAGTCCTGACCGATGACAAGATATCCGCCGCCCAGGTTTTCAAAGTCGTTGGCAAAAGCGCAGAGGGTACGCAGGATCGGATCCGGATTCCAGCCGGCCTTATACTCGATGCGGTCGCCTTCTACCTTGCGCTGCCGCAGCAGATCTTCGACATTGATCGGGAGTTTGGAGGTCATGCGTTGGGCTCCGGTGATGATTCCTTTAACAGCGATGTGACGCGGACCTTGCCGGTGAGCAGATCCTGCATCAGGGCGGTTTTGAGACGGCGGAGTTTGGATAAATAAATGATTGACTGATCAATTGTATGATCTGTTCTCCTAAGGATTCTAGCAATTTGAGTTTGTTCAGTGATATCCTGAGGTATTGCAATTTTATATTCTCGGAAAAATTGGAGACCAATCGTAACTATCGTACTACCGGATGCAATACCCTCGAACTTTGGCTTATCTTGTTGTAGCCAATAATAAAGATAGATGTTGTGAAGTTTTTCAGGATTGCAACGCCATGCCATAAAATGCTGACTGACTGCCATCTCAGATGCCAGTATTGCACTTTTACCAACACCAGCATCTCTAGAAAGAATTACTGTACCCTTAGGGTGGAGAACCGCTGATGAATTTTTTAACCCAAGTTTACTGATCTCTTTATCTGACTTTGCGATTAGTAGGTTGTCAAGTCTTCGAGAATCAGCAAGCGAAACCCACTTGATTCCACCATTCCAATATTCAGGCCTGCGTTTGTTTGGTGTATGTCCACTGCCACGTATTGCCAAAGAATCTAGCAAACAAACGCTCCACTCCACCGGGATCCTTCCTAGCGGAGAATCCTTGAATTCGTGGGTTTCTTCGGAGCGGAGGTTGCCGTGTTCGTCAATGCCACGGGTGAGCAGGTCCTGCATCAGGCCGGTCTTGAGGCGCTGCTGCTTGGCAATCAGGGCTTCCGTCTGTTCAATCGCCTGGCCCACCGTTGAAAGTACTTCAGCTATCTTGGCTTGTTCTGGTGGAGGTGGTGTCGGTACGCTGATCTTGTAAAGAAGATCGCGAGAAAGGCTCGGTACTCCAGTTGCCTCGTTTAGGCTTTGCAAGTCAACACCTGTTAAGAAATAGAACAACCATTTGGGGAAAACATTGTTAAAACCGCTGAGAAAGTAGGCGGTGTCAATTGTCCAAAATTTACCAGTAGCAAATTGAACACGCTCTATAGTTCCTTTCCGGCCAAGTATAATTGAATCACCTTTATAGAGGTAATCAGTGCCAAACCGTTCACTACCAGATGTGCCATAAACAGGATATTGTCCATCTGTATCAAGAATATCAGACGGGTCTTTCCCATAATTGATGGTCGCAAGTTCACGCAGCGACTTTTTAGACCAATGATTTGTGTTTAGCATATTCATCATCCCAAGTACCCCAATCCACGCAAAAATCCATCCAGCACTTTCAATGTTGCTTCCCGCTCGGCTTCCAGTTCCCGGCTGCTGACGGCGTACTTGTCCCAGAGATTCTCGACCAGTTGAACCAGTCGCCGCTTTTCGGCGTTGAGGTAGCGTTCCAGCTCAGTGCTGGCCAGGTCATAGAGCTTTTTCAGAATCAGGTGTTTAGCTTCATCCTCGCTGAGTGGGCCGCCGATTTCCGCCAGTAAGGCATCGGTTCTGTTCAGGCGGACTTTAAGGGCTTTTTTATCTTTGCTGAGGGCGGTAATCGTACGTTTGTCGCTTTTGTCAGCGGGGTTAAGTTCCGTCAAGCGGTTTTCGACCTGCCGGATGAGTTCCTGATTTTCGGCCTTGAAGTCATCGCCGCCCAGCCGTTTGAGTTGGAGCTTTAACTCCAGCTCAAGGCTTTTTTCTTTGAGGGTGGTCTTGGCTTCCTTGATCCGTTTCTCAATTACCTTGATGCTTTGATTCTCTTTCCGCAGGTTTTTGAGCTCCCTTCCGGCTGATTCTCCTGAACTTTTTTTCAGATCGTCAATCAGCTCTTTGAGGGCTTTTTTAATCACGGTAGCGGTAACTTTCTCATTCTCGTCCGGCTCGTAGGCCGCGACTTCCTGGGCACTTTCGACCGCTTCGGTCAATTCACCCATGGCGGCGCTGATATTGGCTTCTAAAGTCTCGATCTCATCGGCTTCAGCCCGGAAAAAATCTCTGATAAGATAATCATCCGGGATCAGGCTGTGGTGCCAGCCGGTGGAGACGATGGTTTTGAGATCATAGCGGATCTGCTGCCACCAGTTGACGAAGACGCCGGCACTCTTGAATTCATCCAGCACCTTCAAGGGGATAAGCTTGGCCTTGAGGGTTGCCAGTAACCCCTGGCGGATTTCGGGCATTTTTTTGCCGCCATGGTTGGTGTTTTGCAATTCGGCAAAGTCATCACCGGCAACCGACCACCAGGCTTTCAGGGCCGCGTAGTGGGAGGAAATGGTTTTCCGCAGGGAGGTGTCGTTTTCCAGGGTTTCCTTGATCGCCGACTTGGCCTTAATATCTTCCCGAAAGGCAAGGTATCCGGGCCGTTCCGGGCGAAAAAGCGATTCAGAGTCAATCCCGAATTTGAGAAACTCAGGCCCCAGTTCCTCGACTTCCACTTCAGGGATGCCGCCGATCAGGTGGGCCTGCACATCTTCCGGTTCCGGCTCGGGGGTATTGTCCACATAACGGCGAATATTGAGGTTGTAGTCATGGGCCTCGGCGATCTCGGATTTGTCAACCAGTCGAGAATATTTCGCTATCTCCCGCTTGTGGGTAAAGACGAAATCAATTTTCTCAATATCTTCGGGCCGGAGTTTGTTCTGGTTTTTGCCTTCGGCGTACTCGCGGTCGGCATTTATGAAAAGGATCTTGTCCTTAAGTGCATCAGGTTTGCTTTTGTTGCAGACCAGGACGCAGGCGGGGATGCCGGTACCGTAGAAAAGACCGGGCGGCAGGCTGATAATAGCCTCGATGACGTCGTCATTGATGAAAATTTCGCGGATGAGTTTTTCCTTGCCGCCGCGAAAGAGGACGCCATGCGGCATAATTGTCGCCATATGGCCGTCGGAATTGAGGCTGGCCAGCATGTGCTGGACAAACATGAGATCGGCCTTCTTGCCGGTCTCCGGGCACCATTCCCGGAAGCGTCCCGGAAATTTCATGTTGGCGCGGCTGTAGTTTTGTGAGAAGGGTGGATTGGCGAGGACCCGGTCGAACTTGCGGATCTGACCGTTTTTCAGGATCTGCGGATCTTCCAGGGTATCACCGTTTTCAATGGTGAACCGGGTGATGTTGTGGAGGATCATGTTCATATTGCAGATCGACCAGACGGTGCCGTTGGAGTCCTGGCCGTAGAGGTCCAGGTTGTTGGCATCCTGCCCCTGTTCTTCGACATACTGGTGTGCCTGAATCAGGAAACCGCCGGAACCGGCAGTCG
>JANTGZ010000196.1 GCA_024762675.1 Thermodesulfobacteriota bacterium
CAGGTTGAGACCAACATTAAACTGCAGAAGAGCCTTTGCAAAGGGGCTCCGTTTTATGTTTTAGGCCCCCTGGTCACCGATGTTGCACCGGGCTACGATCATATCACCTCAGCTATTGGTGGAGCGGTAGCAGCGGCGGCGGGTGCGGATTTTCTCTGTTACGTGACTCCGGCTGAACATCTCTGCCTGCCTAGTATTGAAGATGTAAAAGAGGGTGTTTTTGCCAGTTTGATCGCCGCGCATGCCGGTGACATTGCCCGCGGGCTGCCTGGTGCTCTGGATTGGGATCGGCAGATGGCTGAAAAGCGTAAAAAACTTGATTGGCAGGGCCAGATCGATCTGGCTGTTGATCCGGTACGGGCTCGGTCCCGCCGCCAAGAAAGCAAGCCGGCTGATGAAGAGGTCTGTTCAATGTGTGGTGAATTCTGCGCTATTAAAAAAGTTGATGCTTATTTGCATCCTAAAGATGAAAAAAATGAGGTTAAGTGATGAAACCTTTAGATTTTACAAAACTTGATGGCCTGATAACGGCTGTGGCTCAAGACTATCAGACTAACGAAGTCTTAATGCTTGCTTTTATGAATCCTGAAGCTTGGGAAGAGACTGTGAAAACCGGTCGTGCCTGCTACTTCAGTCGCAGCCGTAACCGACTTTGGCGAAAAGGGGAGGAGTCAGGCAATGTTCAGATAGTCAAGGAAATTTTTATTGACTGTGATCGTGATGCCGTGGTCATCAAAGTCGACCAGATTGGTGGTGCTGCCTGTCATGTTGGTTATAATAGTTGTTTCTATACTCAAATAGAGTCTGATGGCAGTGAGAGAATAATTAAGGCTGAAAAGGTTTTTGACCCTGATAAGGTCTACGGAAAAAAATAAAGGACAGTATAATAATGAAATTAAGAGTAGGTATTCCTAAAGGATCGTTGCAGGATGCAACCATTGATCTCTTTAAAAATGCGGGCTATAAAATAACTACCAGTTCACGTTCATATTTTCCGACTATTGATGATCCGGAAATTGAATGCATGCTGATTCGCGCTCAAGAGATGGCGCGCTATGTGGAGAGCGGTATTCTGGATATCGGGATTACCGGTCATGACTGGGTTGTGGAAAACGGTTCTGATGTTGTCGAAATGACTGAACTCCAGTACGCTAAGGCGACCTTTAACAAAGTGCGCTGGGTGCTGGCTGCCAAAGAGGGCGGCGAAATTCGTTCTGTAAAGGATCTTGAGGGCAAGACAATTGCAACCGAGGTTGTTAATCTTTCGAAAAAGTATCTGGCTGAACATGGTGTCTCGGCTAAAGTGGAATACTCTTATGGGGCCACCGAGGTTAAGGTTCCTCATCTCGCCGATGCGATTATCGAAATTACAGAAACCGGATCTTCTTTGCGGGCCAATAATCTTGAAATTATCGATACGGTTCTTGAAACCACAACCGTCCTCATCGCCAATCACAAGATGCAGGACGATAGTTGGAAAATGGATAAAGTCGAGCGTATTATTATGCTTTTGCAGAGTGCTCTTGAGTCCCGCAACCGTGTTGGTGTGATGTTTAATATAAAACGCGATAAGCTTGAGGAGGCAATTAAGATTTTACCGCCGGCTAAAGTTCCGACGGTCTCAAATCTGATGGATAGCGAGTGGGCCGATGTCTTTGTCGTTTTGAGAAAAGCTGTGGTTCGTGATATTATTCCGTCCCTCAATGCTCTGGGAGCCCAAAGTATTGTTGAGTTTCCCTTGAGTAAGTTTATCGAGTAAGTTTATCGAGTAAGTTTATCGAGTAAGTTTATCGAGTAAGTTTATCGAGTAAGTTTTGAGTGTTCTGAGATTGAATTTGATAAAGAACTTGACAGTAAAGCGCTTTTCTGTTACCAGCTACCGCTCCTTGGAGGACCTGTTTTTTTTCGAAGAGGTAGTTTCGGGGAGAAGAGATAAATAAAAAAAGAGATAGCTACGGTAAAACTGTAGCATTATTGGAGGATAGACCTTGGCTAATCATAAATCAGCCCTCAAAAGAATCAAACAGAGTGAAAAACGACGCTTACGTAATCGTCAGGTTAATTCACAATTAAAAACGGCATTGAAGTCGTTTTATAGTGCTGTAGAAAAGAAGACCGAAGGGTCTGAGATGGTTGAAGTACATCGGAAAACAGTATCTGAAATTGGTCGGGCCGCAACTAAAGGGGTTCTTCATAAAAGAACCGCATCCCGTAAGATATCCAGGATTACCACCTTTATGCAGAAAGCCCAGGCTCCAGTTGCGACTGTGGCCGGCTAGATCGGGAGATTTTCTGTCGGGTGGTTTTTGTTGATTTGTTGAATCGTCCGTTATGAACCCGTAGATATTATAACAATAAAAAGAGCATCACCCCTCATCGGGATGATGCTCTTTTTTAGTTTAAGCTCTCAGTTGTTACGGATTTCTTAAATTCTGTTTTTAGTTTTTTAATAATATCTGATGAAATCTCTTTTTCCCGGCCCGTATAATAATTTTTTGTTTGCTTAAATCAGTTTGATTGATAGGGCGGTC
The DNA here is from genome assembly GCA_024762675.1 of Thermodesulfobacteriota bacterium. Taxonomy (GTDB): domain Bacteria; phylum Desulfobacterota; class Anaeroferrophillalia; order Anaeroferrophillales; family Tharpellaceae; genus Tharpella. Next base: position 2,532 of record JANTGZ010000196.1, read on the forward strand.
CTTATCTATGCGTTGTTCGTCCAGATAGGCTCCGCCCTGTTCTATCAAGCGCCGGGTTTGGCCTTTTGATTTTGTGAGGCCGGATAGGATGAAGAGATCGACCAAAGTGATGCCGGTAAGCTGGTTACCCTTAAGTTCCAGGGTTGGTAACTTCTCTTCCGATTGCTGTGGTTTGAGGCTGCAAATAGCGGATGAGGTCTCGATTTTAAGTTCGGGGTCAGCGTTGCCGAAACGGCTGATCGCGGTCTGATAGGCCGTGGCCGCAGCTTGGGGGCTATGAACCAGGGCTGTAACCTCGTAAGCAAGGATCTCTTTGGCGCGATTTATGTCCTGACCCTGGAGATTGCTCAGGCGCTTGATTTCGGCTATTGGCAAGAAGGTGAAAAAACTTAAAAGACGCTCAATTTCAGAATCTTCGCAATTACGCCAGAATTGGTAAAAATCGAGAACTGAAGTTCTTTCAGCCGATAGCCATACAGCTCCAGCGGCGGTTTTACCGAATTTTTCACCGGTGCTGGTGGTGAGAAGAGGGAAAGTGACACCGAACGCCTCAACTCCTTGAGTGCGGCGAATAAGATCTATGCCGGCTACTATATTGCCCCACTGATCCTGGCCTCCCATCTGGATTCGACACCTCTGCTCCTTACACAAGACATGAAAATCGTAGGCCTGAAGTATCATGTAGTTAAATTCGATGAATGAGAGTCCAGTTTCAAGACGCTGTTTATAGGATTCCGCCGTCAACATCCGGTTGACGCTGAAATGGCGCCCGATATCCCTTAAGAAGTCAACATATTTAAGAGATGAGAGCCAGTCTGCATTATTAATTAATTGACAGCGATTATCGTTGAAATCGAGAAAACGGGCGAGTTGGGCCGCAATCCCTTGACCATTTTCTACGATCTTCCCGGGTGTCAGCATTTGCCTGAGTTCTGTCTTGCCGCTGGGGTCACCGACCATAGCCGTACCGCCGCCCAAGATTGCTATCGGGAGATGGCCGGCCTTCTGCAAGTGCATCATTACTATAATCGG
>JANTGZ010000197.1 GCA_024762675.1 Thermodesulfobacteriota bacterium
TTTAGCTCATGGAATACAAAAAGAGCTGAAACCTATCGCAAACTCAACAATATTCCCGACCATTGGGGGACTGCCGTCAATGTTCAAGCCATGGTCTTTGGCAATATGGGTGATGAGTGCGCCACCGGGGTCGCTTTTACGCGGGATCCATCTACCGGCGAAAACCTCTTTTACGGTGAATTCCTGGTCAATGCCCAGGGTGAAGATGTGGTCGCCGGCATCCGCACCCCCCAACCAATCAACGAGGCAGGCCGAGGGGATTCTAACCTGCCATCACTTGAAACAGTGATGCCCGATCTCTACAAAGAGCTGGTTGAAGTCTACCAGAAACTAGAAAACCACTACCGGGACATGCAGGATATCGAATTTACGATTGAGAACCATAAACTCTGGCTCCTACAAACCCGTAACGGTAAACGCACGATCACGGCCGACATCAAGATTGCCCTCGACATGGTCGCTGAAGGCCTGATCGACAAGCGTGAAGCCGTATTAAGGGTTGAGCCTGATAAGCTCGATAAACTTTTGCATCCAACCCTCGATCCCGAAGCCGCCAAGGAGTTGCTTGCCAAAGGCCTGCCCGCCTCACCCGGAGCGGCTTGCGGTGAAATTGTCTTTTGTGCGGATGAAGCCGAAACCATGAGTGCTGACGGCCATAAAATAATTCTGGTTCGGGCCGAAACCTCGCCTGAAGATATCAACGGTATGAATGCCGCTGAAGGAATTTTGACCTCACGCGGAGGCATGACTTCGCATGCGGCGGTCGTTGCCCGCGGCATGGGCAAATGCTGCGTTGCCGGTTGTACAGCAATTGTTGTAGATTACCAAGCCAACTGTTTCAAGGTCGGTGAAAAAGTTTTCAAAAAAGGCGATATCATCACCCTCGACGGTTCGACCGGCGAGGTCTTTATCGGTAAAATTGCAACCATCACGCCACAGCTGACCGGCGCATTTAGTAACTTCATGAGCTGGGCCGATGAGTTTCGACGCTTAAAGGTGCGCACTAATGCTGATACCCCGCATGACGCCACCGTAGCCCGTAATTTTGGGGCTGAAGGCATAGGCCTCTGCCGCACAGAGCATATGTTCTTCGAAGAGGAGCGTATCAAGGCCGTTCGCGAAATGATTCTGGCTGACAATCTGGAGGGCCGCGAACAAGCCCTGGCGAAACTTTTACCGGCCCAGAAAAGTGACTTTCTCGGCATTTTCAAGGCCATGGACGGACTCCCGGTTACGGTCCGCCTGCTTGATCCGCCACTCCATGAATTCCTGCCTCAAAATGAAGAGGATATTAAAGAGCTGGCGACGATCATGGGGGTCTCCCTGACGGCCCTCAAAGATAGAACCGAAGCTTTGCACGAGTTCAACCCGATGCTCGGCCATCGAGGCTGCCGTCTCGGGGTCACCTACCCGGAAATCTACGACATGCAGGTCCGGGCCATCATTGAGGCAGCCTGCGAAGCCACTCGTGAAGGAATCAGCGTTATTCCCGAAATCATGATCCCACTGGTTGCCGATGTCAACGAACTTAAATTTTTAAAAGAGAGAAGTGTTGCCATCTGCAAGCAAATTATTGCTGATTACGGCGTCACTTTAGACTACTTGATCGGTACCATGATTGAGCTCCCGCGGGCCGCCCTGACCGCCGATGTCATTGCCCACGAAGCTGAATTCTTCTCATTCGGAACCAACGACCTAACCCAGACAACCTACGGTTTAAGCCGGGATGATGCGGGCAAATTTCTACCAGAATATATCGACAAAAAGATCTTTGCGACCGATCCCTTTGTCTCTATCGATATTGACGGAGTCGGCGCCCTGGTTGAAATCGGTGTTACCCGGGGCCGGACAACCCGCCCAGACCTTAAGGTCGGCATCTGTGGCGAACATGGGGGTGAACCGGCATCGGTCGCCTTCTGTCACCGCACTGCCCTCGATTACGTCAGCTGCTCCCCTTTTAGGGTTCCTATCGCCCGACTAGCCGCAGCCCAGGCCGCACTTAGTGATTAGTAAATAGTCAAATATTTATTGCGTAGACAAAAAAAACACGAAAGTCATGAAATAGATCTTTCGTGTTTTTTTGTCTTTCGAGACTAATAAGAAAATTTCTAACAGATACTGTAACCTGAACACTTATGGTAAGAACTCTTTGGCCAGTAAACCCGATTGCAACCTCTTAAAAGTCTACGAAACCCTTCTGACAGCCTTTGGCCCCCAGCACTGGTGGCCCGCAGAGGGAGCGGAAGAGATGATTATCGGAGCCCTTCTGACCCAGAACACAACCTGGAAAAATGTTGAAAAGGCGCTTGCCAACCTTCGCCTTAACAAGCAACTTTCATTCTCTTCTATCTCTGCAATACCCTTGCCGGAGCTCCAAAAACTTATCAAACCTTCCGGTTACTTTCGCCAGAAAAGCGCTCGCCTTAAAGCTCTGGCAATTGCCGTTACCGACGCTGGCGGGCTCAGTCAACTAGAGCAGAAATCAACCTCTGATTTAAGGGAATGGTTACTCGCTTTAAAAGGAATCGGCCCGGAAACTGCTGACAGCATTCTCCTATATGCTTTCACGAGACCGCTTTTCGTTATCGATACTTACACCTTAAGAATCTGCAAGCGCCATAAATGGCTACCGACCACCACTGATTATACTGAAGCCCAGAATTACTTCACTCAACAGCTTCCAGCAGACCCCACCCTTTTCAATGAGTATCACGCCTTGTTGGTACAGATTGGCAAAAACTTCTGCCGACCCAAAAAACCACTTTGTGAAGAATGCCCTCTAAACCATTTGCAAATTGACTCCATAACCAAAGAGGCCCACCATGAGTGACAACAGTAAACCTCAAAAGAACACGGTAATCGACGCCAAAAAAGCTATCTTCGACAAGATTTTCAAAGAAAATCAGGATCTAAGAGACCGCAATAACGAACTGGCTCAAACCCTCTCAAATTTTGAAGGATTAGCCGAAGAACGAGAAGCGCAACACAAACGCTTTGAAGATCTTGAAGTGAGTATCCTTAAAGCCGATGATCTCATCGGCCTGACCAGCAACCTGCAAAATAGACTTGCCTCAGATTTCGCCATCCCCATGGCCAACATATCTCTCATCGAAAAAGTAAAAAACGACATCGGCATAGAGTTTCAGGAACTTTATAAAACTGTGAACGATGATCAAGAAAGCAGCCCGGCACCGAAGATCACTTTTATCAGCGAAAATGACTACAATCGGCTCTTCCCCCTACACCTCCCGCTAGTTGCGACCCATCCAGACCCGGCTCTCCTCGCTCTATTTGATCCCCTGAGCAAAAGCGGCCAGATTATTGCTTCATCCGCCTTTGTCCCACTTATAAGTCACGGCAAAGCCATAGGAACACTGAATCTGGCGAGTCCCGACCCGGAAAAGTTCATCCCCGGAACGGCTACCGACGCAGTCGAAAGCTTAAGCCGAAAATTAACTAT
>JANTGZ010000198.1 GCA_024762675.1 Thermodesulfobacteriota bacterium
CGATATCGATCGGGCCAAAAAAGAGGTGGTCTTTGCCGACGGCGAACGGATCGCCTACGGCAAACTGATTATCGGCACCGGTTCCAAACCTTTTGTACCGCCCCTGCCCGGTGTCGACAAAACTAACGTCTTCACCGTCCGCAAAGACCCGAACTACCTAAAAGAAGTTTATGCAGCTCTGGAGCCGGCCCGCAATGTGGTGGTCATCGGCGGAGGCTTCATCGGCGTCGAAATGGCTGAACAAATTGCCCTGATGGGTCAAAAAGCAGGGGCTGAAAAAACCGTAACCGTCGTCGAAATGCTACCTCGCTGCCTGATGCTCGCCTGCGAAGAGGATTTTTGCCTTGAAATCGAAGAGGAACTCAAAAACCTTGGCGTTACAGTCAAAACCAACTGCCAGGCCGGCGAACTCACGGGTAATGATAAAGTTGACGGTGTCAAAATGGCTGACGGTGAAATACTACCGGCTGATGTTGTAATCATCGGTATCGGCGCTCAGGCCAATATCGATCTGGCTGTTAAATGCGGTCTCGATGCCGACCCCCGTGGCGGTATCAAAGTTGACAAATATATGCAGACTGAAGACCCGGACATCTTTGCCGCCGGTGACTGTGCCACTAAATTTTCCAGCATCACCGGCAAACCCAGCGGTATCCGCCTGGCTTCGGTCGCCTGCAGCGAAGGAATGATCGCGGCCAGCAACCTCGATGAGAAAAAGCGCGAAACCCTCGGCGCATTAGGAGCCTTCAGTACAATGGTTGGTAAACGTGCCGTTGCCGCCGCCGGCTTGACGACCAAAGCTGCAAGTGACGAAGGCATCGACTTTATCGTTGGCGAAGCCACTGCCCCCAATCGTCACCCCGGACACCTGCCCGGATCAATCCCCGACATGAAGATCAAACTTCTCTTTCGCAAAGATAACGGCGAAGTTATTGGCGGACACGTCAGCGGCGGCGAAGCCGCTTCCGATATGGTCAACATCATCGCCGCAGCGATTCAGGCTCATCTGACAGCCGAACAACTTGCGGTAATGCAGTATGCCACCCATCCCCTTCTGACCTCATCACCGCTAAGCTACCACGTTATGCTGGCCGCCGAAAACGCAGCCATTAAACTTGGCTAAGAGATCTCAACATTAAAGACTAAAAAAGGTTAGGCCGGATAAGTTAAATTATCCGGCCTAACCTTTTTTTTCTGACAATACAGATTCAGTAAAAATATCTTTCGCCTACCTGGTGAATACACCCGAACCACCCAACCTCAAGCCAACATCCAATAACTGTATTTTTGTCATTTTTTCAATCACCTGCACTTTCCAGGTCTGGGACACACTGCTCTTGGCAGGAATCCGGAGAGCTGTAGCCTACCCGGGGCGCGATCATAAAATAGCAGGCAAAGGGCAAGGCAACATTAAGAAATTTAATCAACCAGGGGTGCGGTGCCAGCCCTAAGACTAAGAGAACAAACACCAAAACAAGAAAAAAGAGATTTATCCCCAAATAACCAAAAAGAACCCACCCTAAACGCTTTCGCCAACTCCAGAAGGGAGTAGTCATAACCAGAACCAGCCAGACTGACAGGTGAAAGACAGGCATCAAACTGACAATCCTTCCGGGATCATAAAGTTCCTTGCTCCCGCCGGCAATTGATACCAGAAACGAGAGGCCGAAATGTTGCCAGAACCAACCGACAAGCAGGGCCGGAATTAAAGCTGGGATAATATAGATCAGCAGAGACAAAAGTTGCCGCCCAATGCTTGTAACTTTCCGCAAACCCGCCCAGTAGTAAACAGAAAATAGAAGTAAGGCCTTAATCAAAGCGACCTGACCGAAAAAATTATAGGCAAAATTAGCATCTTTTCCTCCAGCCATGAACCAGATCGCAACCACTGTCCGAAAAACATGATAGAGATAGTATAAAGGGAAGAAACAAACCCCATAAAGCAGTAAACGCCGAGGCCATGATAGCGGCAGAAGGAAAAAGGAAGCCAAAAAAAGGACCAGAACCGGACTTGAAATACAGTCATGAATAACCCTGATTGAAATTCGGGTAGTAGTGATAACCTGTCCATATTGCTTTGTCTCGGTGAAGAGCCCGAGAAGGGCAGCAGCATGACGGATAACCAGATCTTTGAACCAGGTACCGACCGGGCAGTGAAGGAAAAGTGTATAGAGGCCATAACTGAAGAGAAAACCGACAATATAGAGAGCCACCCCCTCAAACAGGCGTCGACTGCTTAAGGACAGAACTGTACTACGCCCCTTCCCCACTCCTTGAGCCCACCAGATAAAAACCCCCAAGGTTCCGGCAATCATCAGAGCCTGGCCAACGATAATATGCAAACCCCAGAAAGATCCCGTAAATCGAGATGCCAGGATCACTATCATCAAAGTTCTGAAAAGGTTGAGAAAAACCACGGTAAACAGACCGGCTACAAGCCCCGTCAGTTTTTCCTTCCAGGAGGCGGGAAAGGCTATAATAACCGCCGCCAGCAGGAGAAAAACAAAACTCCCGGTACAGCTGTCGGCAACCACAAAGACCTTTCCGGCAAGCATCAGCGAACTTCCCTGGCTCTGGTATTCGACCCCCAATAAAGTCAGTAGATGAGCTGTTACAAAAGCTGAAAGACGAGCGTAAGGAGCAACTACCAGAGCTTTAAACCAGGAAGTGTGATCAAGCCAGTAAAAAAGGGCGGCCAGCCCCCAGAAACGAACCAACCAGCCCAGAGCAGCACTATCAAAACCGCCCTTTTTTGTTGTCACATTATGCATGTTGGCTTTATACACGAAGTGCCCCCTGCCATGCAAGGAGCTCTTTTGAGAACACCATCTTTCGTGTAAAACATTTCAGGATCGTTTCCAAGATTACCACTGACGATTGCTGTATTCATTTTGTCTCTCCTTTTTCGGTTGGGGTTACTTGTATCTGAGCAACTTTGCTCCTTTTAACCACCAGAAACTTGCCTGGATACGCTAAATATCTAAGAGGCAGTCTGGTGATAGCGGCGATAATTTGCAGGGTTAAAATTATGACGGATAAACCAACGAGACTGATGACCAGATAAAATCCCTTAAGCTCGGCTTTAACCTCATCCAGCATCACTGAATAAATCATGGAATTGTAGCCAATCAGCTCCTTGAAATAATATTGGGTCCGATCGGTAAACCTCTCATAAAAGGATGGTTGCGGCGGGTGATAACCAAAGGGCAAATCAAATATCAGCCAAAGAATCAGGATGGCTATCAGGACAAAGATGAAAAACCATTTATTGCTCTGTATTTTCAAAGTTTTCATCTCTCTTTCTCCTCGCTAAGACCCACCATATGAGATTGTTGGTGACAATGAATACTCCGACGATGGTTGAGAGAGTCATGTCGGTGCCGGTATCATTGATCTCAGTTATGACCACCTCCTTTTTGAGTTTGGCATTCTCCAATCTTAGA
>JANTGZ010000199.1 GCA_024762675.1 Thermodesulfobacteriota bacterium
GTTCAGCTTCTTGAGTAACAAAAACCTCGAGCGGTTGGTAGCAGCCTATTTTGAGCCGGAAAACCATGAAGGGATCGCCCGCCTGGCGGATATTGAAGAGATCAGAGAGAACATGCTGTTGACTCTCACTTTAAAGTGATGGAAATTATCTGATTATATGGGTAATAATTTCAAATTATCTTGCACGATGAATGTAAAAAAATGGGTCATATCAGTTACAGAAGATCATCCAATAGCTCTTTGGCCTTTTGCGGACTGTAAGCGATTTCAGCTCTGGTGAAATCGTAAATCAGTATTGGGTAAGAGTGGCATGCCTTTCGGATCAGGAGCCCTACATCAATATCCGTTATCATATAAATGTCATTCATATCTGAATAGTCATCAAACCAGGTGGTATTTGTCTTGTTAATAGTTACATCCAGTGTTTCATACCGGCCCTTTTGAGGGTTGAATACTGTCATTTCCATTGTTGTCCTCTTTTTTGTAGTTGATAAATTGACAAGTTGTAAATTCAGTGGGTTTTAAAGGCATAAGGGCGTCCGAATTGAAAAAAAATCGGGGGAAGCCCGAAGACTTCCCCCTTCGAGACAATCCGTCTCGCCCTCCCGGCTATCCCTTGACCGGTTGCTCCCCAGCAGAGCCGATCTCCGTTTCACCGGGAAACTTATTTTAAAAGATTTCTGATGCCGCCAGTCTGACATGTTCGACGTTAACCGTTTGAGATTGATCTGCGGCGGCGGCAATCAATGATCCTCGAGCCAGGTGGTTGGCTTTACGAAAGATACCACCTGATCCTTGAAATATTGCGGTAACAGCAGCATCTTCAAAGGGAGTGTTTTTCAAACCGGCAATTTTAAGATGGTGGACAAGGTAGGTATCCATTTTTTCTCTGTTTACAGATTCAAGATGGCGGCGGGCTACAATTCTTGAGGCTAAAGGTGTGGCTGAGCGGTGTAAGAGGTTATCGGCCAGGTTGTTTTGCCCGATCAGGATGATCGGCAGCCAGGGTTTTGAGTCACCTTCAAATTGGGTGATTGTATGAAGCTCAGCAAATACTTCGAGTCGTAACAGGGAGGCTTCATCAATAACCAGCACCGGCTGTATTCGCTTGAGAGCAAGTTCTGAGATCTGTTTTTTTATCATCCTGGTCAGGGTGGCGCGAGATGAGGTCGCAGTGTTTATCTCAAATTCAGCCAGGATCTGGCGATATACTTCTAAAATTGATCCGGTGGATGCCGTAATCCAGATTGGTCTGAAGCGGGATGGATGCAGTTGCGCTACAATCCAGCGCAACGCGGTTGATTTCCCGGCCCCGATTTCACCGGTCACCAGGGCAATTGACCCCAATGTAACAGCATAATCAAAGCGATCGTTAATGGCTTTAATTTCAGGCGTTTGGATGATATTCTTGATCTCAATGTCGGCGCTGAACGGCTCTTTGGAAAAGCCAAAGAAATTTCTATAAGATGAGCTCATTTGCCACCCTCCTCGCCGAAAGTCAGTTTGCCGCTGGCTGGTGATGCTTCTTTTTCAGTCTCATCGCGCTCGCGTTTTACCTTGAAATTTGCATTGAGATCTAACGGCACCAAAAAACCATGACTCGAACCTTTATGGAGTATCTCGACCCGATCAGGGCGATCTTCGTGGTAGAGTAACTGCAACTGCTCACCGATAAACTTTGTTGGTGCTTCGTAGAGAAGGTTATTGATAGATACAGTGCGATCTTTCGTAACTCGTCTTCTTACCTCTTTGCGAAAATGGTCTTCAAGATCCACCGGAGCCGTTCTGGTCAGTTTTATATGACGGCCGAATCTCTGTATCGGGGTTTCGCCGGTTGCCGAGTGGATCCTGCTGTGATAATCGATCTGGACCCACTCTGAAAATATTCGGTTAATGCCATCAAGGGTCATGTTTTCCGGGCAGGTCGGCAGGAATCGACCCCGGACAGAACGAAAGAAACGTTCAATTTTTCCGCGACCTTGGGGTGTGTATGGCGGGGTATGGATCAAAGCCATCCCTAAAGATGCACAGATTCGCTCAAGGTGTTTTGTCCGGAAAGCGGAGCCGTTATCAACATAAAGCCTTCTCGGCAGACCTCGAGTCAGAAGTGCCTTGCGGAAAGCATCAAGCCAGGAGACGAGGCGCTCGTTAAGATAAAATTCTGATTGAAGCAGCAGGCGGGAGTGATCATCAATGAAAGAGATCAGATAGCTCTTTCTCATTTTGCCATCGATCTCGACCATGGGGCCATGCATGACATCCGATTGCCAGATATCATTCGGGTACTCAGCTTCAAAACGGCGCCGGTCAATCTTGCCGGCAGCCTCACGACTGACTCCCTCTTTCTGTAGAATACGGTATACGGTCGATGGATAGAGGATGATTCCGGGCGTGATGAGATCACTCTTTTGCAGTTCTTTGATCAGATCAGCCGCCGGAAGTGACGGCTTTTCCCTTTTCATCTTGACGATTGCCATAATGGTTTCATCGTCTACTTTACGACTTCGACCTTGATCTGAGCGCCCGGAAGGGTAGAGAGATGAAAACTGGCCACCACTTTTCTGGTAGCGTTTCATCCAGTTGCGGATCGTGCTGGCGGCAATTCTTGTCCGGTTGGAATAAGGGATATTCCAGACTTGTTCACTTTTACTCTGGATCAGTTTTTCGGCATCGCCACGCTCCAGATGCAAGGTGCCGACAAGATCACAGATAACCCCGAAACGAAACAGGGCGATCTCTTCTTTTTGCTTTTTGTTCATTAAAATCTCCTTCCTCAACAATGTTTGGGTTTCGGTTTTCACCCGACGCCCCCATAACATCACGTTTTCAGGAGATCAAAAGCACACTTCGGTAGGGTGGCAATTAATTGATGTTTTGCCAGATTAGACGACGCTGGAAACAGGAATTTGGCCCCAGCCTACCAGCAGATCAAAGGCATCAAGAAAGTGCTCCCAGCCAAAACCGATCATCAACCTGGCTTTGGCACAAAATCGTCGCCACCATTGCAGCTGCCGCGACCCCGGCAATTCCGATTGCCAGCCTTGACTAAGAAAACGATCGATTGTCTGATTGATTATTTGAATGGTAGATCGGAATCGACTCCAGTAGGCTTTGGGACGGAGTCGGTGAACAGCTCCACAGCGCGGACAACGGAGACGGCGGAGAAAAACTGCCTGAGGCAGATGATCGAAATAGGCGAGGACGAAGCCGTGCCACCAGAGGGCGGCACCACAGTGTGGACAAGCGGAAGGTTTTTGCCAAAAAAAATCCCGGCCGAACCGGGCTATTTTATTGACATCAACGTCAACAGATATTACCAAGAAGTCAACTCCTTATCGGGTGCTTGAACCCAATACGGAGGGAGCGGTAAACCGCTCTAACGGTTTACCGCTCTAACGGTTTACCGCTCTAACG
>JANTGZ010000200.1 GCA_024762675.1 Thermodesulfobacteriota bacterium
GCAAGAGATTTTTCTGCGATTGGCATCTTTTAAAACCTCTAATAACCTTTGAGATAGTCGATATACTCCGGCAGAAAGAGTGAAATCTGTGGAATATAGGTAATCAACATCAGGAAAACCAGGAGAATCATCAACCACGGCAGGGCCGCCTTGATAACCCAGGTTATGTTGTGTCCGGTAATACCTGACGTAACGAAGAGATTGAGACCAACCGGCGGCGTAATCATACCAATCTCCATATTAACAACCATGATAACCCCGAGATGGATCGGGTCAATCCCCATTTTAACAGCAATCGGAAAAAGGATCGGAGCCATAATCAGGATAATCGCCGAAGGCTCCATAAAGTTTCCGGCCATTAATAAAAGAATATTAACAACAATCAGAAAACCCCAGGCCGGCAATCCCCAATCAACAATCATAGCCGCCAAGTGATGCGGAATCCGCTCAGTCGTCAGAACATGGGCAAAGAGCATCGCGTTACCGATGATAAAGAGCAGCATGATGGAGACTTTAGAAGCATCCATCATAACCTTGCGCACATCGGCATGGGTAAACGACCCCGGCAATGCCTTCGCCGTCATTTTCAAATTCCGAAAAATTACACTGCCCCACGATTCGCCCTCCTCCATCCAGACAACCCCTTTTAAGGGACCCATATCTCGATAGACAAAAATTGCGATAAAAAATGCATAAACTGCTGAAACCGCCGCCGCCTCGGTCGGGCTGGCTATACCACCATAGATCGACCCTAAGACAATAACTATCAGCATTAAACCCCATCCGGCATCGAAAGCCGACCGTAAAAGACTGCCAAACCCAACCCAGGGTTGGGACGGAAGCTTTTTGACACGAGCCACGATATAGATAACGATCATAAGCATCGTCCCCATCATGATACCCGGCAAAAAACCTGCCATAAAGAGACGGGCTGCAGATTCCTCGGTCGCGGCCGCATAAACCAGCATCACAATCGAAGGGGGAATCAGGATACCAAGGGTTCCGGCATTAGTGATAACCCCAGCCGCCATCTTCTCCGGATAACCAGCTTTAACCATCCCAGCGATAACAATCGAACCAATGGCTGCAACCGTGGCCGGTGAAGAACCCGAAACTGCGGCAAAAATCATACAAGCAAGCACCGAAGCCATGGCCAGACCACCGCGAATCCAGCCGATACAGTCAATAGCAAAATTAATAATCCGATTGGCAACTCCGCCGGTTGAGAGAAAAGCAGAGGAGAGAATAAAGAATGGAATAGCCAACAAGGTATAGTGTTCAGATTGAGATTCAAAAAGTTTCAAGGCGATCGAAGCCAGTGAGTCGCTGGAAAAAAAGAGGATCGTCGTTATACTGGAAAGTCCCAGCGCAAAGGCGATCGGCATCCCGGTCAACAAAAGAATAAATAGAATAATAAAAAGAGCGGCGGTTGTCATGCCTTCTCACCTCCTCCAGCGGCCTCTTGCACTTCCTGAGCCAGATGCATACTGTCTTTAGCTTCATCCGTGAGCTTGAAACCATCGGCTTTACCGGTTACAATCTCCCATAAAAGCTGCAGAAGGCGCCAGGCCAGCATAACCATTCCAATCAACAGAATGCTATGGCCAATCCATTTAGGAATCGGCATATCTTCAAGTTCGATACCGATCAAATGCATCTTTTCTAGATATACCCAGGCTCCTTTAATAAAAAGCCCGCAGTAGATCAGACAACAGATCACAGCAAAAGCACTGACAAGCCTCTGTATCTGGTGCGGCAGAATCTTGACAAAAGCATCGACCCCGATATGAGAACCAATCTTGACCCCGTACGAGGCGCCGAAGAGAACCATCCAGGCCGAAAGGTGGAGGGTCAGCTCCTGAGCCCACATCAACCCTGTACCGAAACCGAAACGCAAAACCACCTCAACAAACACGAGAAGGGTCATGGAAGCCAGGAGAATGGATATCACCATCTCTTCCAGGCTGTTGACAATACGGCTGAACATAAAAAAAACCTCAACTCCGGCAGATACCCGGCCCCAAAAAAACAAAAAATCACGGGCCTCAATATTGAGGCCCGTGAAGTTAATCAAAATAAATTATTTATTTGCAGCGATAGCTGCATCAATGTACTCTTTACCAATTTGGCCTTCAAACTTCTTCCAGACCGGCTTCATCTTTTCAACCCACTGCTGACGCTCGGCATCACTAAGCTGGATGATCTCGGAACGTTTGGAGTCGATAATTTTCTGGCGATCAGCAACCGACTTTTCCGCTGCAACTGAATTACCAAAAGCAATTGCTTCATCCAGGGAGCTTTTGATTCCAGCTTTCAATTCATCGGAGAGACCCATCCAGAATTCAGCCGAGGTGACGATCATATAGTCAAGCAGGCCGTGATTTGATTCCGTAATATAGGGCTGAACTTCGTAAAACTTCTTGGAGTAGATATTGGACCAGGTGTTCTCCTGACCGTCAATAGCTTTGGTCTGGAGAAGGGTGAAAACTTCGGAGAAAGGTTTCTTCAAAGGCATCGCATCTACAGCTTCAAACTGGGCTGCCAGAACATCAGAGCTCATGATACGGAATTTTTTCTTCTTGGCATCAGCCGGCACTTTCAGAGGCGAATTAGAAGAGAGCTGTTTGAGACCATTATGCAGATAACCGAGACCGATAAGACCTTTTTTCTTTAGAGACATCAACATTTTCTGACCGTAAGGACCACTCTGAAAAGTACCGACCGCATCCATATCCTTAAAGAGAAAGGGAAGATCGTAAAGCTGTAAAGTTTTGGTATATTTTTTAAATTTAGAGAGAGAAGGTGCTGCCAGCTGAACATCACCTAAGAGCATCGCTTCAAGAACTTTGTTGTCGCCAAAAAGCTGGGAATTAGGGAAGACCTCGACCTCGACTTTACCGGGCAGGCGTTTTTCGACCAACTCTTTAAATTTATTGGCCATCTGGCCTTTAGGGGTGTTTTCCGCAACTACATGCGAAAATTTAATCACGACAGGGCCCGCGAAAGAGAGTGTCGCAAACGCCATCAAGGCAACTGATACCACCAGACTGAACACTAAAAGCTTACTTTTTTTCATCTTCTTGCTCCCATCATCTTTGAATAGAAGGTTTATTTGACGATGCTGCCACCATAAACGAACACCGATAAAACCTAGTTTCATTAGACAAGCTTAATAGCAAACAATAAACCGTAGAGACAAGTCGATAATTTCTGAAAGTTTTGTAAGAATTTTTTTTACAAACAGATAGAATCAGGGTTCAATCAAGTGCTTCTGGATGGCAAAACGTGAAAGTTCGGCATTATTACGCAGGTTCAGTTTTTTCAGGAGGCGGGAGCGGTAGGTGTCAACGGTTTTAACACTGATATTGTAGGCATCGGCAATTTCATGATTGGTCTGCC
>JANTGZ010000201.1 GCA_024762675.1 Thermodesulfobacteriota bacterium
ATCGTCATCGCCGGCGCCGCCGGTCAAGGGGTTGAATCAGCCGTAGCCTTAGCCGGGAAAAGCCTGCTTAAAGCCGGCTTTCATATTTTCATTACGGCCGACTACCAGTCCCGAGTACGGGGTGGCCATAACTTCATGCGGATACGTTTTGGTGATCAACCCCTGGCGGCGGCAGTCTCAACAACTGACTATCTGCTGGCCTTAAACGAAGAGAGTCTGACCCGACACCTTCCCGCCTTAAAAACTGAGGGTCTGGCCTTCTCGATGGCCGACAACAGCATAAACACCGGAGATAAAAGAGTTGTCAAAATCCCTGCAGACGCAGGCCCTAAAGCCGCTAAAGCCGACACTTTCACCGGCATTAAACTCTTGACCCTGCTCTTTGCAGACCTAGGCTTAACACCTGATATCCTTGCGGAAAGTGTACGTCAACAATTTGCTGAAAAACTTTCCGAAAAGGTTCTGCAAACCAATGTTGACACCATTTTCGAACTCGCGGCTTTTTTTGCCGACCGACCCGTTCGACCACTGCTATCTTCATCTGCCCCCGATCCCCAGAGAATGCTGGTCAACGGCAATGATGCCATCGCCTTAGGAATGATCGCAGCCGGCATCGGCGTCTACACCGCTTATCCGATGACCCCGGCAACCTCGGTGATGAATGTTCTGGCTGGTTGCGGCCCCCAAACAGGGATTGCAGTCGAACAGGTTGAAGATGAAATTGCAGCGTTAAATGCTGCCCTCGGCGCCTCCTATGCCGGAGCCCGGGCAGCCACCGGTTCCTCTGGTGCCGGCATCTGCCTGATGGCGGAAGCCATCGGACTGGCCGGTATCGGCGAAATTCCAATTGTCATTTTCAACGCACAACGCTCGAGCCCGGCAACCGGCATGGCCACCCGCACTGAACAGGCCGACCTGCTCTTTGTCGCCCACGTCTCCCATGGCGACTTTCCGCGTCTGATTATAGCCCCGGCCGGACATAGTGAGTCCTTCTACCTGACCGCCGAAGCCTTCAACCTGGCTGATTACTGGCAGATACCGGTTTTTATCTTAAGTGACCAGGCTCAGGCCAGTGCGGAATGCAGTCTCAACGAATTTGATCTTGAAAAAGTTAATATAGATCGCGGTGTAATGGCTGATGAACCGCAAAAGTCCAACATGTTGCGGCGCTATGAGGTCACAGAAACAGGGGTCTCCCCACGCGCCTTTCCACAGCTCTCGAAATGGTTGATCTCCTGCGACAGCCATGAACACAACGAAATCGGCCAGGTCAGTGATGATATTGATAACCGCAACCAGCAACACGATAAAAGAATGCGCAAGCTTAAGAACCTGGCCGCAACCCTGCCCGGCCCGGAAATTATCGGCGCTCCGGCGGACAATCTTCTCATCTGCTGGGGCTCAACTGTCGGGCCGGTACTTGAAGCCAGCGAAAGATTCCGGACTCAAGGCCACAACTTTGCGGTTGCCATCTTTCAATACCTCTACCCGCTCAACCGTGAATTAATTGAGAAAGCTCTGGCACCGTTCGAGAAGATCTACACAATTGAGGGTAACTACAGCGGCCAGCTGGGGAAATTGTTACAGATGGAGACTGATATACACATTACCAGCCATATCGGCAAAACCGATGGTCGTCTTTTCACGGTCGAAGATGTATTGCAAAGCCTGAACAAACTTGTCGGAGGTGAACAATGAACTGCAAACTGGACTCCTCATTCGCCTCCCAATGGTGCCCCGGGTGCGGCAATTTCGACACTTTAGAGTGCCTGAAAAAAGCACTCTGCAACCTCCAGATTGAGGCCCGGGATTTTGTCATCGCAGCCGGTATCGGTCAGGCCGCCAAACTCGGATTTTCTCTACAATGCAACTTGCTGGCCGGCCTCCATGGCCGAGCCCTGCCCCTGGCTTTAGGCCTCAAAATGGCCAACCATAAACTAAAAGTTCTGGCAGTTTCGGGGGACGGCTGTTTTTATGCAGAAGGCGGCAATCATCTTCTACACAACGCCCGCCGTAACCTTGACGTCACCATGCTGGCCAGCGACAACCGGGTTTTTGGACTTACCAAGGGACAGGCTTCACCCACAGCAGCGGCTGATTTTACCACCAAGGTTCATCCTGAAGGCGTCGGCGCCCAACCACTTGAACCAACCTTGCTCGCCTTAAGTGCCGGAGCGACATTTGTGGCTAAGGCTTTCACCGGTAATCCCGATGAATTAACCGCTCTCATTGAAGCGGGGATCAAACACCAGGGTTTTTCCCTGATCGACATTCTCTCACCCTGCATCTCTTTCAACAAGGTCAATACCTTTGCCTGGTTCAAAAAGAGGCTCCAGACAATTGATGACAAGCATGACCGCAGCAACCTCTCGGCCGCCATAGAGCTGGCCCAATTTAACCCGGAGGAGAAGATCCCCACCGGCATCTACTACCAGGTCGACAAACCGGCCTACGGAACTTTTAAAAAAGCGCAAAAAGGCGACCCTATCGCTTTACGTACACAAAGCTACAAGCCGGACCGGGTCAAACCTTTGTTCGCAAACTACAGATAAGCTGCGCGTCAGTAACAACCAACAACCCCGAAGAATTTCAGCATTTGGATTTCAAAGAGATTAACTTCTGCACAACATCAAGGAGGAAAAGATGAGCCAAGAAAGAATCAGCGCCCTGGAAATCGCCCTTAACAACGAAATGAAGGAACATGAATTCTACCTGAAACAATCAGAAAGAAGCTCAAATCCAGTCGGTAAAGCGATGTTTCTACAAATCGCCAATGAAGAGCTCGAACATCACGAACGCCTTAAACAATTGCATAAAAAATGGGAACAGGAGGAGCTCTGGCCGGAGAGTGTTCCTCTTGAGGTCGCTGGTTCAAATCTCAAGACCACCCTGCAGAAAGTTATCGACGAAACCCAGAACCGTGAACCGGGCGATGACGACGACCTTGAAGCTGTACGTACAGCGATCGCTTTTGAGGCGGAAGGGGTAAAATTTTATAAAAAACTCAGCGACAGCTCTCAAGATAAACGGGAAAAAGACTTTTTTGCCTTATTGGCGGCAATTGAAAACGAGCACCTTCAATCCCTGATTGAGACCGAGGCTTTTTTCCTCGATCCTGCTCAATGGTATCAACAAAATGAACATGGCGGCCTCGACGGAGTCTAAAAATCAGAAACGTTCTCTTTTTACAGCGTTGAAGGTCAAATGCTATGCAGGGAAACAGACGCTGAAAAAAAGAAGTATTATTAAATCTACAAGACCTTACAACGCCATTCAGGCTTACGCCAGGGTGGCGTTGTAAGGTTGTTTATACGAATCTCAACTTTCTGAC
>JANTGZ010000202.1 GCA_024762675.1 Thermodesulfobacteriota bacterium
AGAGAAAAATGCGATTAAAAATACAGGAAACTTTGATATCTCTATCAACGTTTTGAGGGCCTTTTTATTGTTACAAGTCTGTTGTTGGAGATTTTTCTGTAGATATCTATTTTTTTGACCTTTTCGAGCTGAACTTCTGGGAACGGCCAGTGGCTTGGGTCTGCTTCCGGGTTGTGGTTGACAGTCGGGTTAGTCCATGTTACTGCCTTGGAATCATGCCTCTGGCGATGAAGAAATCTACTGCCATAAGGTTTGGGTTCGAGTTTGGTGTAACTGTGTCTCTTTAAAAAAATGATTCCTTAAATGAAACTGCGTCTTATCTTTTTTGTCTTGTCCCTGCTCGTTTTTTTGTCGGCCGCAACCGGAGGTTATCTCTACTATACCTCCTTGAAAGTGGCGGCTTTCAAAGAGGCTGAGCATCACGCCGTTACCCGGGTTGAAATTATCCAGAAAAACCTTTCGACCTTTCTTTCGGAAAATGTGAAGCCTGTTCGGACCTTGGCAGGCATGCGGCAGTTGGCTGAATTGCTGGTTTCAAAAGGAGCCGATTCAGCCGATCAGACCAGTGTTCTGCTGGATCATTTCAAAAATGCTCTCAGTGCCGATGTTTGTTACCTGATGAATTACAATGGGGTGACCGTCGCCTCCAGCAATCGCAATGATAGTGACAGCTTCGTTGGGAAAAATTTTGCTTTTCGCCCCTATTTTCAAGGCGCGGTCGATGGTTTTCCGACCACTTATCTGGCTCTTGGCACGACTTCCGGCAAGCGTGGGGTCTATTGCAGTTACCCGGTTTTCGCGGAGCAGGACGACCGCCCGCTGGGAGTTGTTGTTATTAAGGCTTCACTCGAGCAGATCGAGAAAAAACTTGGGCAGAGCCGGGATGAGATTGTCGTTGTCACAGATCCTCATGGATTAATTTTTATAGCTAATCGTAAGGCCTGGCTTTTTCAGCTTCTCTGGCAACGTTCCGAACGTGAGCAGCGGGGATTGGTCGAATCCCGTCAGTTTGGTCGTGGGCCCTGGTCATGGACTGGTTTGGTGCGGGATGGTGAACGTTATGCGATTGATAAAGTCGGCGAGAGATATTTTGTCAATAGATTGGAGATTGACGGCTTTCCCGGTTGGCATGTAGTTCACTTGCGAAGCCTTAAGGCAATTTATCAAGTGGTGTTTGATCCTTTGGTTCGGGTGACGGTGCCCACTGTTATAACCCTTTGTATTTTAGTCGCGTTTGCGGTGTTTTTTCTCTATCGTAAAGCCAGTGTCGAAATTGTCCAGCGTAAAAACGCCGAGCAGGCCTTGCGTGAAAGTGAAGAGCGTTACCGTTCGATCTATCATAATACTCCGGCAATGCTCCACTCCATTAACCTGTCTGGTTGTCTGGTCAGTGTCAGTGATAACTGGCTGGAGGCATTGGGTTACGAACGGGATGAGGTGGTTGGCGAGCCCCTGCTCAGTTTCCTGGCCCCTGAATCTCGTCGTTACGCCCAAGAAGAGGTTTTGCCGGAATTTTTTCGCACTGGGTTCTGTAAAGATATCAGTTATCAATATGTACTAAAAAATGGGGCCGTGATGGACGTTCTGCTTTCGGCCATCGGCGACCGCGATCAGGACGGTGTGATTGTTCGTTCTCTGGCGGTCTCAATCGATATCAGTGCTCGCAAGGCTACTGAAGAAGCCTTGAAAAAAGCCCAGGAAAAACTCAGCCTCTATACCCGGGATCTTGAACTTCAGGTTAAAAAAAGAACTGCGGATCTTCGGCGTTTGTCGGGTAGTATTATGGCCTCCCAAGAGAAAGAGCGGGCTGCTATTGCCAGAGGATTGCATGATGAGCTGGGCCAGGTTTTGACCGCTTTGCGTATAGAGACGGTCTGGCTGACGGAAAGATTGCGCCCGCTGGATGAGAAAGCTGCCGATCGGGCCTCAATGATGAGCTCGTTGATTGATGATACGATTGATGAGGTCAGGAGTATTGCCTTGCGTCTCAGGCCCGGTATTCTGGATGATTTAGGTTTGCTTGAGGCCTTGGAGTGGTATGCGGCTGATTTTGAAAGACGGCTCGGGGTAATTTGTGCATTTAAATCGGAGGGGGAGATTCCCCACTTTGGTGAAGCTTTGGCAACGGCGGCCTATCGTATTTCTCAGGAGGCTTTGACCAATGTGGCCCGCCATGCTGAGGCCGATCAGGTGACGATCTCTCTGGTTGTCGAAGAATCTACGCTTAGGGTTACGGTTGAGGATGATGGTTGCGGTTTTAGGCTTGACAGGTTGCCCGAAATGGCCGGGCTCGGGGTTGCCGGGATGCGCGAACGGGCCGTTTTGGTTGGCGGTTTTCTTGAGGTTTTTTCACAGCCGGGGCAAGGAACCAGGATTGTTTTTAGAGCTCCATTCAAATGGGATGATAAAACATGATTAAAGTACTTTTGGCAGATGACCATGCGATTGTGCGGGCGGGTCTGGCCCGTATTGTAGAAGAGAGTGGTGATATTGAGGTCGTGGCTGAAGCCAGCGATGGGCGCGAAGCCGTTCGTCTGGCTTTGAAGTCTCCTCCTGATGTTGCGGTTATCGATATTTCGATGCCGGGCTTGGATGGCCTCGAAGTGGCGGCGCAACTGTTGGCCTCTTATCCCTTATTGCCGATTATTATTCTGACGATGCATGAAGAGGAGCAGTATGTAATCCGGGCGGTCGAGGCCGGAGTTATGGGTTATGTGACTAAACGTTCGGCCCCGGAGCAGCTGGTTTCGGCGATCCGCAAAGTTTATGGCGGAGCCCGTTATTTAACTGAAGAGGCAGTCGAGATGCTGGCTCTGCGACTGGCTAAAGGGGTTACTGGAAAGTCTCCGCTTGATTCATTGTCGACGCGGGAACTGCAGGTTTTGCGGCAACTGGCCTTGGGGCAGACCAATCATGAAATTGCCGATGCCTACAATATCAGTGTTAAAACCGTTGACACCTATCGCTCCCGCCTCCTGAAAAAACTGAATCTGCGTAATAATGCCGAACTTTCACGTTTTGCCATCCAGAAGCACTTGATTGAACCCTGATCCTATCTGCTTGTAAAAAAAATTCTTACAAAACTTTCAGAAATTATCGACTTGTCTCTACGGTTTATTGTTTGCTATTAAGTATCTCTAATGAAACTAGGTTTTATTGGTGCTCGTTATGGTGGCGGCATCTTAAAAATAAACCTTCTTGAAAATAATGGGAGCAAAAAGATGAAAAAAAGTAAGCTTTTAGTATTCAGTCTGGTGGTGGCCGTAGCCTTGATGGCTTTCGCAACAGTCTCTTTCGCTGGCCCCGTGGT
>JANTGZ010000203.1 GCA_024762675.1 Thermodesulfobacteriota bacterium
CCGGTTGTTATTGCCGCCATGAACACTGGCACCCTGATTGAACATGGTACCGAACTCTTCAAAATTGATCATGATGTCTCCGAAGATTTTTTTCGGACAATGGAGATTCAAAGCTCTGCCGCTGCGGTTGAGAACCTTCTGCTGGCGGCAACCTCTCTGGGTCTTGGGAGTGTGTGGCTTGGGGTCCTGTTTTTAATAAAAGCCGAGGTGTTGTCGTTTCTGGGAGAAGATCAGGGTGAGTTTATGGCTGTAATCCCCATTGGTCACCCGCGAAAAGAGCATGATGGTCCCAGGAAACAGGCATTGGAGTATGTTGTGAAGCATTTATAGCAATCCGCTATCAGGAGTTTTTATTAATGAATAGAGTCGCAGTGATTGGTGGTAGCGGGGTTTTAGAGATAGAACTTTTCGCCGAGCTTGAAAAGCGTGAAATTGAGACCGGCTATGGTCGGGTGATCGTTGAAGAAGGGGATGGAATCTCTTTTTTACAGCGTCATGGGACGCCGCCGGTGCCGCCCCATAAACTTAACCATCATGCCAACCTTGCAGCGCTCAAGGAGTGTGGGATAAGGTATATTGTTGCCGTCAATTCGACCGGCAGCCTGCAGAGTGAGCTTTCTCCGGGCTCTCTATTGGTGCCTGATGATTACTTTAATCCCTGGGCGATCAAGACTGTTTTTGATGATCGTCTGGAGTTTGTGACCCCGGGGATTTCTGAAATGGTACGCCGTGCCATAATTGAGGCGGCCAAAGGGCTGTCGGTGGAACTGGTTGATGGTGGAACCTATATTCAGACCACCGGCCCCCGTTTCGAAACCCGGGCTGAAGTTCGGGTGCTTTCTGATTGGGGCAGTGTTGTTGGTATGACGATGGCTAATGAAGCTACTTTAGCCCGGGAGTTGGGGCTTGAATACGCTTCTCTCTGTTTGGTCGATAATTACGCCAACGGGGTTTGTGATCAGGTGGTAGATTTTCGGGAGATCGAAAAAGCGCAGCAGAAAAATAGTCAGATTCTGGCTCGTCTGCTACCGAATGTGGTTGAGCGTCTGCGATAAGATTTTTATGAATAGGAAAGGTGGTTTTTGATGAGTTTATTGCTGCGGCAGGTGGTGTTGGATGGGGAGACGGTTGATGTTCTGATTGAAAAAGGTTTGATTAGTCGGATTGTGCCTTCGTTGGAAGGTACGGTTGCCGATCAGGTGATTGATGGTGGCGGTAAAGCTGTGGTTCCGGGTCTCTACAACGGTCATACCCATGCTGCGATGACCCTTTTTCGAGGTTATGCCGATGATATGGAGCTTTTGAGCTGGCTTACTACCAAAATCTGGCCGCTTGAGGAGAAGTTGACAGAAGAGTTGGTCTATCATGGGGCCCGGCTCGCCTGTCTTGAGATGATAAAAAGCGGTACCGTATTTTTCAATGATATGTATTGGCATTTTCACGGCACCGCTAAAGCTGTGGAAGAGATGGGGCTTAGGGCTGCTTTGAGCGCGGTGATTATCGATCTTAACGACCCTCAGCGTCTTAAGGAGCAGATTGCTGCTAACCGGGAGCTTTTTCAGGCGAGTCGGAACTATTGCGAACGTCTGCAGTTTGTTTTAGGCCCTCACGCTATCTATACGGTCTCGCGGGCCGGTTTAGAGTGGGTTCGTGACTTTGCCGGTGAGCACGACCTTCTAGTTCATCTTCACCTTTCCGAAACCGAACAGGAGGTGCGCGATGCTCTTAAAAAATATGGCCGGCGACCAGTCGAATACCTCGCTGATATCGGCCTGCTTAATGAGAAACTGGTGGCTACCCATGCTGTCTGGCTCAATGCTGGTGAGATCGCTGCATTGGAAAAAAACCATGTCAAGGTTGTCAATAACCCGATTTCGAATATGAAACTGGCGGTTGGTAAGAGCTTTGCCTATCGCCATTTTGTTGATCATGGAGTACTGGTGGGGTTGGGGACTGATGGTTGTGCCAGTAATAATAATCTTGATATGTTTGAAACCATGAAATTTTCCGCTCTGCTGCAGAAATTTGCGATAAATGATCCGACGGTTCAGCCGGCGGCTGAGGCCTGGCGGATGGCGACAGCTAATGGCGCTAAAATCTTTGGCCTTGAGGGTGGGATCGTTGCTGAAGGCCGGCCCGCTGATCTTCTGTTGATCGATACTGACCGTCCGGAAATGGTTCCCGGCCATAATTTGATCTCCGATCTGGTCTATTCAGCTTCCGGCGCCGTCGTCGATACGACGATTGTTGCCGGTAAGGTGCTTATGCACAAGCGCCAGGTACCCGGTGAAGATGAGATTATTGCCGGGGCCAAAGATGCGGCCCGCCGCCTTTTGCAGTAGTTACGAATTGATTTTAATTAACAATGGTCAAGATTTGTTTTTGTTTGAATTTAATGAAACCTGTTTGTAGTCGTCAGGTTTTACTGGCGACTGGTAACTGACGACTGACCACTGGAATAATACCATGCCGATTGAGATAGAGCGAAAGTTTTTGTTGCTTAATGAGAGCTGGCGTCTCGAGGCTGATGCCGGGATCACGATGCGCCAAGGCTATTTGAGCAATAATTCGAAGAGTTCAATTCGAGTGCGTATCAGTGGAGAGCAGGCTAACCTTAATATAAAAAGCAGTACGCCGGGCACGGTGCGGAGCGAGTATGAATATTCAATTCCGGTAACCGAAGCTGAAGAGCTGCTGGACCATCTTTGCCATGAGTCGATTGTCGAGAAGATCCGTTATCATGTCGAGTTTTCAGGTTTTATCTGGGAGATAGATGTTTTTTCCGGGGCTAATTCAGGTTTGCTTGTAGCTGAAATTGAATTGAGCGAGATTGATCAGGACTTTCCTAAGCCGGCCTGGCTCGGCCGCGAGGTTTCCGACGAGATTCGCTATTATAATTCTCACCTGGCCGGCTATCCTTATTCTCAGTGGTCTGAGAAAGAGAAACTTTAACTCGCAATGGCCAAGACTTTTGAGCCACAGAGCTCACAGAGAACACAGAGGTTCCATCAGGAAAGCTTCTCTCTGTGAGAGCTCTGGTGCGCCTCTGTGGTTGACTATCGATTTATCTTTTTTGGTTCCGGTTGCGTCGGGTTAGGAAACTTGCATGAATGAGTTGAACGCGGAAAATATCGATCACTATATCGATCTCGCCCGAGGTAACGGAGAGGCTGATCTATTATTCAGGAATGTACGCCTGGTCAATGTTCTCTCCGGCGAGATCCATCCAGCCGATGTTGCGATTGCTGATGGTGTTTTTCTCGGGTTTGGGGAATATTCAGCTCGAGAGGTCGTTGAATGTGAA
>JANTGZ010000204.1 GCA_024762675.1 Thermodesulfobacteriota bacterium
TGAGTTGGCCACAGAGACAGCCAGGGTTTCACGAGGTGCGTAAGTACTGGTTTCCGGCTGGTGGTGATAGTGTACGGTTTCAACCAAATTTCTCGGCAGTTTCCATTTGTCCAGTAGAATACGCCCGATCTCACCATGGGTGAAACCCAGAAGTTTCTTTTCAACATCTATAAGCTCTTTTCCTTCTTGAATTCGGCCGATAAAACTGTCAGCCTGCTCCTGGGCAAAAGGTCCAAGGATAAGCTTGCCGATATCGTGGAGCAGGCCTGAAACATAACAGCTCTCTATCCCCTCCGGTGTCAGGTGGGCCGCAGAGGCAACTTCTCGCGAGAGGCTGGCAACAATGTTGGCATGTTGCCAGAGGCCTTCGCGTTTATAACCGTAGGCCGGTAAACTGCGCTTAAAAAGTGAAGAGGTTGAGGCTCCCAGAACCAGGCTGCGTATCGTATTATGTCCCAGATAGACAACCGCATCACTGATTGTTGAAACTTTGCGTGAGAGACTGTAGAATGAGGAATTAGCCATACGCAGCATGCGGGCCGCCAGAGCCTGGTCGTGGGCGACAACTTTTTCAAAGTCGGAAGCGCTCGATTTTTCACTGTTGACCAGTTCCATGACCTTGTAGACAATTGCCGGCAGGGAGGGAACCTCCTCAATTTTTTGCATAATCCGGCTTTTC
The DNA here is from genome assembly GCA_024762675.1 of Thermodesulfobacteriota bacterium. Classification (GTDB taxonomy): domain Bacteria; phylum Desulfobacterota; class Anaeroferrophillalia; order Anaeroferrophillales; family Tharpellaceae; genus Tharpella. The sequence goes on from JANTGZ010000204.1 coordinate 680, forward strand.
AGACGTTCATCGTCGATGGTTTTGAGGGAGAGTTTTCGTTTAGTTCCATGGCTTCTGTCAATTTTTGTCGGGAGCTTACTGGTTGAGGTGAGATCGCGGATATCAAGAGCCAGTTTTATCTGCTTGACAAGACTCGCTTTGTCAAAAGGTTTAGTTATAAAGCCGTTGGCACCAAGTTCTCTGGCTTTTATGATAACTTCCCGGGTTGCTTGGCTGGTTGAGATGATAATCGGGATCTGCTGCAGTTTTTTGTCATTTTTTATATGTTCAAGGATAACAAAATCGTCGTAACCGCTGATGATTGCTTCGCTTATAATGAGACGTGGTATCTCTGCCTGCAGCGAGGTAATAAGTTCGGCCAGCGACTTCAACTTTTTGGTTTCCAGGCCTATCGAATTAGCCACTCGGGCGATCTCTTCAGCCGATTCCGGATGGGGGTCAAAAATGAAAGCCAGCATTGTACTTTCCTGTTCTGTAGAAGTCGTTAAGTGTAAAAGAGGTGTAGTGGTTGTGTGGGAGCTAATGTATCAGCAGTGGCGCGAGATTGCAACAGTTTTACCGGCAAAAGCAGTTGTCTGTAACGTTGATGATTGTTGTTTTTGGGTAGGGAGGGATAGGGAAATGGTGGCGGTGCAGGGAATTGAACCCCGGACACTACGGATATGAGCCGTATGCTCTAACCACCTGAGCTACACCGCCGTAAAAAAATATTTCTCCTAACTGATTCGAGGCGCTTTCTAATGTGTTTTTTTTTCTTTGTCAATCATTTTGTCTATCGAAATAATTTTATTGTTTTTCGGTTGATTTAGACATAATGATTTTTCGTTGACAAGCTTGGCGAAATAATATAACAGTGCGCGCTACTTGGAGATATGCAAGCAATTTTTTTGGGGCTTGTTTAACAGTTAACGTAAGGTGGGGATAAAAGGAAGGGTAATCCAATGGCACTTAATTTCGATATGACGGAAGAGCAGGAAATATTACGTAAAAGTGTACGCAGTTTTGCTGAAAAGGAGATCGCACCTCTAGCTCAGGAACTCGATCAAAAGGAAGAGTTTTCTCTGGAACTAACCCAAAAAATGGGAGACCTCGGGCTTTTCGGGATGTTTGTTTCACCTGAGTATGGTGGTTCCGGACTCGATTATGTCTCTTACATTATTGCTGTTGAAGAGATTGCCCGGGTTGATGGCTCTCAGGCTGCTACGGTAGCTGCCGGCAACTCTCTAGGAATTGGACCAATCTACTACTATGGTAACGAAGAGCAGAAAAGAGAGTGGTTGCCGAGACTTTGTACTGGTGAAATCTTGGCTGGTTTTGGTCTGACCGAACCTAATGCCGGATCCGATGCCGGTAATTCAAAAACCAATGCCGTACTTGATGGTGATGAGTGGGTTATAAACGGTTCCAAGATTTTTATCACCAATGCTTCCGCTCCCAACACCGGGGTTATAATTGTTCAGGCGATTACCGGTAAACGTGCTGATGGGCGCAACGAAATGAGCTGTATCCTGGTTCCTGCCGGAACTCCAGGAATGGAGTGTCGTCCCATGCATGGTAAGATGATGTGGCGTTCTTCCAATACAACTGAGATCTACTTCGATGATTGCCGCGTACCTGCCAAAAATCTACTTGGTGGTCGGGGCGAAGGTTTTCATCAGATGCTTGCAACCCTTGATGGTGGCCGCTTGAGTATCGGGGCCATGGGCCTGGGTGGCGCTCAGGGAGCTTTTGAGAAAGCTTTGCAATATGCCCAGGAACGGGTTCAGTTTAATCGTCCCTTGTTTGATTTCCAGGTAACCCAGTTTAAACTGTCCGACATGGCGATGGAGATTGAACTGGCCCGTAACCTTCTCTATAAAGCTTGTTGGTTGCGTAGTAACAACCGTCCGTTCTCGCGTGAAGCGGCGATGGGGAAACTCTACTGTTCAGAAACTATGGGCAGGGTGGTTAATCATGCAGTTCAGATTCATGGCGGCTACGGCCTGATGCAGGAGTATGACGTCGAGCGTTTCTATCGCGATCAAAAGCTTCTTGATATCGGCGAGGGAACTTCCGAAGTTCAACGTTTGGTGATTGCTCGCAGCCTCGTATAGGTGGTATTTGACAAACTGCTACGATAACCTGCCATCGACGGTTCGCCTGGTTGAAGTAGCACCCCGGGATGGTTGGCAGAACCTTGACGACTTTATTCCGACAGAGACTAAAGTCGAACTCGTTGATGCCCTGGGCAACTGTGGTTTTAAAGAGATTGAGGTCAGCTCTTTTGTCAGTCCCAAAGCGATACCTCAACTTCAAGATGCGGCTGCTGTTTTTAAGGCGATTAAGCCTGTTTCAGGGATGATTACTGCAGCTTTAGTTCCCAATCAGCGCGGTCTGGCTCCGGCCCTGGAAGCAGGTGTAGGTAAAGTAGTTTTTTTTGTTTCCGCCAGTGACACCCACAACTTGAAGAATCTGGGCTGTCGTCAAGATGAGACCTTAACTGAGATTGAGGCTATGCTTTGTTTGTTGCCCGATGATGTTTCTTTTCGGGTATCAATCTCCAACGTTTTTGGTTGTCCCTATGAAGGGGAGATCACTTTTTCCGCAGTTTCAAAAGTTGTAGAGAATTTGG
>JANTGZ010000205.1 GCA_024762675.1 Thermodesulfobacteriota bacterium
ATCAGGCTACATCAGACCTGGCAAATCTTCCTTAACATCAATAAATAACTAGAGGGTGAAACCATGAAAACAATCGAAGATGTCAGGTTAATGAAGAAGGTATTGATCAATGAATTAAACCAGCTATCAGAAGAAAACGTTTTCGGAACCAGCAACGACTCGGACCGGGTTAAATTGCATGGCTGGATTATCGATCTTGCCCATTTAGAGAAGTTCGGCAAAGTCAATGATCTGAACAGCGATGTTAGTTTCTGGTATTTTGATGAGTGCTGGAGTCCTCTTTTCGACTACGAAGATGCTCTTAAAAATATTGAAGACTACGAGCAACTCGTGCGCTACGCCGTCTGGCTAAACATGTAAATCATCCCCCTCCACCTCCATCGAAGCCCGCAATTATCAAGTTACTATTTGCGGGCTCTCTTTTGCTTCCGACCCCTTGATTTGCCTATCGACAATCCAGACCGTTTACTACCTTTTCGCGTTTGATCTTCATAGCGGCCGCTGACTTTTTCCAACTCGAGCCGCTGCCGGCGGCGTTCGGCGCTGCCCTTTGGAACATAGATAGGAGACAGGGTATCACGATCGAGACCGGTCACGTACATTGCCGTTGAAAGGGTTCCCGGACTCGGCGTAAAATCCTGATACTGCCGTGCTTTAAGCCCACTCTTCGAAATGGTCTGCGCCAATCCCCGCATATTTTTAAGGGTGCAGCCGGGATGCGATGAAATCAGGTAGGGAGTAAAATCAACCTTTACGTCAGCCTCTTGGGCCAGCCGCCGACACTCTGCAAGAAAAGGCTCCAGCTCAAGAGCATCATTTTTATGCATAAGGCGCAAAACTTCCCGATCACTATGCTCCGGAGCAATTTTCATGACCCCGGGCAGGTGCCGGACAATTAGCCGAGCCAACAGTTTCGGAGTACGCCGCAGGAGCGCAAGGCGCAGACCGGAGGAGATCAGCACCTTTTTGACGCCATTGATCTTGGAGACCGCTTCAAGCAGCGAGATAAAAGCTTTTTCATCGACCTTTAGATGAGGGCATAAAGATGGGTAGAGACAATCGAGCCGCTTGCAGGTGTTCTGATTTGCACAGCTGGTCGCATAGAGGTTGGCGGTCGGACCGCCGAGGTCGGTGATGGTCCCGGAGAAAGCAACCTGACCGGCTACGGTTACGGCTTCCCGAACTATCGATTTTTGCGTGCGGCTGACGACCCGCATACCCTGATGACGTGTCAGGGCACAAAAAGAACAGTTACCGCTACAACCACGAACAATGGTCAAGGAATCACGAATCATCGAAAAGGCTGGAACGTTAGGAGTTTGCGGATGAGGTCGCCGGACAAAGGGAAGTTCGTAAACCTGGTCGAGTTCGGCTGAAGTCAGCGGAGCGGCTGGCCGATTTTCCTTGATCCAGCCGCTTTTTTGCTCCTGCAGAAGGGTCTCGAAACTTTCAGCACCAAGACGCGCACGCTCATCAATCTTAAGTTCGGCGAGCATGAACTTTTTCCGGTCGGCCTCAATCTCCGACCAACCCGGTAAAAGAGAAGATCTCCCAGTTTCCATCAATTCCCGGCCGGCAGATGGCCGTAGAAATTCACAGGTCCCTGCAATCCCAAAAAGACCTTCACCTCCAGCCAGACGCCTGGCAACCTCCAACACCGCCCGCTCCCCCATACCGTAAACCAGCAAATCGGCCTTAGCATCCGCAAGGATTGAGCTCCGCAACTTCTCCTGACGATAATCGTAATGAATGAAACGCCTTAAAGAGGCTTCGAGACCGCCAAGCACAACCGGAACTCCCGGCCAGGCGGCCTGAGCTCGATTAGCATAGACAATCGTCGCCCGATCCGGGCAACGGCGGTTGCTTTTTTGGCGTTCACCGGAGAAATAGGGATCACCATCGGGAGAAAAAGGGTCGTTGTCACGAATTTTACCATTGCCGGAATAGTTGGCGACGATCGAATCGATATTGCCGGCTGTAATTCCAAAAAAGAGCCGGGGCCGGCCAAAACGTTTAAAATCTTCACAACCTTGGCGATAGTCCGGCTGGGCCAAAATGGCAACACGATAACCATGAGCCTCGAGCCAACGGCCAATCAGGGCGACCCCGAAAGAGGGGTGGTCGACATAAGCATCACCTGTAACCAGAACAATGTCGACCTCATGCCAACCCCTTAATGAGCACTCGGCCGCAGTAGTCGGCAAAAAAGAGAGTGATGCTACATCCGACAAAGTTTCCTCCTTAAAGAAACAACTGGAGATTTTGGGGAAAGTCCCCTATAAGCGGGCTATGCCCGCAATCTGATAACCATAATCTCCCGGACATGGAAAAGTCAATAGATGAACCTAACTGTAACAGAAAGTAATTACCTGATCGACTCGGCCGAAGCACTACAAGAGATCTGCGCAAAGATAGTCGAGTGCGGCCGGGTAGCCGTTGATACCGAATTTTTCTGGGAAAGAACTTTTTATCCCGAACTCGGCATTGTCCAGTTGGGCATTGACCAGGAGAGAGCCTGGCTGCTTGATATGCCGGCCCTGAACGGTAGGCTTAAACCTCTGGGCCTGATCCTGGCCGACCCTGAAATCGAAAAGATCATTCACGATGCGAAACAGGATCTCACCATCCTGCGCATCGCTACCGGCTATTATCCAAAGAATGTATTTGACACCCGTCTTGCTGCCGGATTTGTCGGTCCTTCATCAAGTCTTTCTCTGCTTGATGCTTGCCGAGAGTTTACCGGAAAGGTCTTAAGCAAAGATGAAACCCGCAGCAACTGGCTGCAACGTCCTTTAAGCCCAGAACAGCACCAATACGCCCTCAACGATGTCCTCTTCCTACCGAGAGTCAGGGATGAAATTATATCAAAAGCCGAATCCCTTGACCGCCGGCGTTGGCTGGCAGAGGAGATGAAGCTCTATGATGACCCCCGAATCTATGATGACCCCCCAATCGATCAGGTTTACAGCAAGGTAAAAGGATCCGGCCGACTAAAAAGAGATGAATTAGCCATCCTGCGCGAACTTGCTGCCTGGCGTGAAAAGGAGGCCCGGCGCCGTAACCGCCCCCGACGCCACATCATTCCTGACGAACCTCTTACTACTCTGGCAACCCACCAACCAACACTTATCGACACCCTTAAACACAATTGCGGACTCTCGCCAAGAGCCGCCCAACGTTACGGGCAGCAGTTATTAAAAGAGGTTAAAAAAGGTTTACAGGTCTCCCCGGCTGACTACCCCGCCTCCCGGCA
>JANTGZ010000206.1 GCA_024762675.1 Thermodesulfobacteriota bacterium
TGTTGGAGATGACATTCAAAGACCCTATAGATGCAGCACGCCTGTTGAATAACCAACAATTCAGGGAACTCGAGAAGACGATAAAAAAAGAGCTGATCATCGACTACTCAAACCGCTTAATAAGATCTACGGAAAGGTTCGACAAACCCCGCTGGATAACCTTATAAATAAACAAGTTATGTCTCGGTACGGGGACAGACCTCCAGGCAGGGCTTCAGCCCGAGCCGGGCTGAGTTCTGCCCCCTTGCAAAGCAGGGCGAAGCAAAGTTCGGTGCCTTCTGCATCAGCTTTATGGGACATTAATCATCGAATCAGGAGGAATAAGGGTTATGGCTAAGCAGTTTTTGGATCCGCACGACGTTCCGGCTATCGAAGGAACTGAAGGCTGGGAAAGAATGTATCCGTATTATTATCAGTTTTCGGCTGACGATAAAGAGCGCAAAGAGTATGAAAGCGGCCAACTCTGGTATTATGATGGCCTTCATTATCCGGAACCCCACTCCCCCTTTGATCTGATCTGGGACGAAGCCTGGTATCTGGCGCTCTCCCAATACAACTCCAGAATTTTCATGGTACCGCCGGCGAAAGGGATTGACCACCGCATCGTCAACGGCCATGTCTACATCACCCCGATCGGCATTGCCGACCCCAAAGAGATTGAATCCCGGATCCCGCTATTTATGAAACGTGCCGGTTATTATTACCAGAACTGGGACAAGATCTATGGTGACTGGGTAGAAAAAACTAAAGCTCTGATCGAAGAACTTGAAGCTGTTGAGTTCAAAAACCTGCCGGATATGGAAGACGAAAGTGTCGTTTTCGAACATCGCGGTATGGGTAGCGGCTATGATCTCTGTGTCCAATACGACGAACTCATAAATATGGGTTTCAAAGTCTGGCAATACCATTTTGAAATGCTTAACCTGGGCTATGCCGCCTACGTTACTTTCATCAACACTGCCAACCAGTTTTTCCCGGATATCCCGATGGCAACCCTAACCAAGATGGTCTCCGGCATCGATGTCGTCATGTATCGTCCGGATGCCGAATTGATTAAACTGGCTAAACTGGCGCTGGAACTCAAACTGGAATCCAACCTTAACAGTCAGACCAGCTTCGCCGCTCTCAAACAGGAGCTCGAAGGCTCCGATGCCGGGGGGAAATGGCTGGCGGCCTTTGAAGAAGCCCGCTATCCCTGGTTCCATATTTCGACCGGCACCGGCTGGTTCCATCACAATAGATCCTGGAACGATGATCTTGACGTGCCGCTGGCCAGTATCAAAATGCACATCGATGCCCTCCAGTCCGGCAAGGACCCGAGCCGTCCGACGGAAAAACTAATTGAAGAACGCGACCGCATCGTCGAAGGCTACCTTGATCTTTTCCAGGACGCTGGTGACCGCAAAGCTTTTGAAGAAGCTTTGGGCATTGCCCGCAAGGTTTTTCCTTATGTTGAAAACCATCTCTTCTATGTTGAGCACTGGTTCCATTCAGTTTTCTGGAACAAAATGCGCGATCTTTCAGCCGTTCTGGTTGATGGCGGCATGATCAAAGACGTTGAAGACATCTGGTACCTGAACCGTTTCGATATCAAGGTCTTGATTGATGATATGGTGCGCTCCTGGGCTACTGGTGTAGTTCCGGCGGGCCGCAACAAATGGCCGAAAGAAATTGAGTGGCGTAAAGGAGTTATGGCTAAATTCCGCGAATGGACTCCGCCTCCGGCTCTGGGTGTGCCGCCGGAAGTCGTTACCGAACCTTTCTCAATTGTCCTTTGGGGTGTCACTACAGATGTCTTAAAGAGATGGCTCACCAGTCTCGATGTCGCCGATGGAGATACAACCGAGCTCTTTGGCTCACCGGGTTCAAGCGGTGTGGTTGAGGGTAAAGCCCGGGTTATCAAAAAGATTGAAGATCTGGCACTGTTGCAGGAAGGCGAAATCATGGTCGCCCCGACAACTTCACCGAGTTGGGCCCCGGCTTTCACCAAGATTGCCGGCGCGGTAACCGATGTCGGCGGCCCGATGTGTCATGCCGCCATTGTCTGCCGTGAATATGGCTTGCCGACTGTCGTCGGCACCGGCACCGGCACCTCGGTCATTAAAAATGGTGACATTATCAAAATCGATGGCGATAGCGGCTTGGTAAATATCATAAAATAATCGACAAATCCGTACTTTCGAGTTCGCAGACAAACGATTATAAGTTTTTTACCACAGAGATCACAGAGATCACAGAGAAAAACAAAAAAACTCTGTGAACTCTGTGCGCTCTGTGATTCAAAACACAACCTGTAAAAAATCACCTTGTAACTATCAGGAAGTAACATGGCCAACTTAGAAGAAAAACTAACCCTATGGTACACCGAGTTGAAAGGGGAAAATTTCCCCCTGGTCGGCAAAAAGAATGCGAATCTGGGCGAAATGCTGAAGGCTGGCATCCCCATAAGCCCAGGTTTTGCAATTACCATTCACGCCAACGACATCTTTATTCAGGAATCCGGCGTTAAAACTGACCTGGAAAATTTAATTGCCAATGAGTGCCGGGAAACGACCCCGGAAAACATAGCCAAGCTCAGCCAATTTGCAATGGCGGCAATCGAGAAAGCACCGATGCCGGCATCTCTGGAAAAACATATTCTCGAAGAGTATCAACGCCTTTGTAAACTTTGTGGAGTTAAAGACCTCCCGGTCGCGGTGCGCTCTAGTGGAGCCGTCAGCATGCCGGGCCAGATGGAGACTTACTTAAACATCAGAGGTAATAATGATTTAATCGATTATATCCGCAAATGCTGGGCCAGCTCCTACTGCGTTGAAGCCCTGACCTACCGCATAAATCGTGATCTCGGCGTCCTTTTCAACATCGGAGTTGGTATTCCGAAGATGGTCAATTCCAAAACATCCGGGGTTATTTTCACTATCAACCCTTTAAATGGCGACCCGTCAAAGATCTCAATTGATGCCAGTTACGGCCTTGGTGAAGCTGTAGTCAGTGGCCTCGTAACCCCGGATACGTACCTGATTGACAAAATCACGCTCGACCCCGTCAAAATCCACAAAGGCAGCAAAGAAATTGAGTGCGTTTATCGTCCCGGCAGCAGTGACATTATCGAGCAAGATGTCGATGAGCCCCGGCGCCAGGCCCAGGCCCTGACCCCGGAAGAGATTAAACACCTCTGCGTCGTCTCAAAACAGATTGAAAAATATTACGGGAAAGCTTACGATATCGAGTTCGGCATTGATGCCGAT
>JANTGZ010000207.1 GCA_024762675.1 Thermodesulfobacteriota bacterium
GTAGTTCCGATCGCCTGGGGAGCCTACCCCACAGCCTGTTATCGGCATTACGATTATGACCCCATCTATTTAAACCGCTATCGCCAGGCGGCAGAGAGTGAAAACGACTATCAGACTTACCTTGACAAAAATATTATGGCACCCGCCGACCATCAGGCATTTCTGACTTTAAGTGATGAAAAACATCTTGAAAGCCTGGTCGCCGACCCTGAAACCGGTTATGCCACCGGTCTTGAAAGAAGTTAAGATGATAGTAAAAGAAGAGAAAAGAGAGAACGGCTACAGCCGCCGGGAGATGATGACAATTGCCGCCGCCCGGGAGATCAATGACGGTGAGATTGTCTTTTGTGGAACCGGAATTTCGATGCTGGCAGCGATGGCGGCCAAAAATATCAGCGCCCCGCAAAGTACGATCTTTTTTGAGACCGGTGCCATCGACTCCAAACTGGAAGAGGTACCACTGGCAGTGGCCGACTCACGCGTCATGCATGCAACTGCCGTCAATGGCGGCCTTGCTGAAGCTTTTGCGACGATGCAGAACCGTTTTACCGGCGGCCGGGTAGTTGGAATCTTAGGAGCCGCCCAGATCGATATCTACGGCAATCTCAACTCAACCGCCATCGGCGATTACCATAATCCTGATGTTCGTTTTTCGGGCAGCGGTGGAGCCTGTGATGTCGCAAGTTTTGTCAACCGGACAATCATCTTCATGCAGCATGAAAGACGCAAATTTGTTGAAAAACTTGACTATTTAACCAGCCCCGGCTGGATCGACGGGCCCGGAGGCCGGGAGCGAATTGGTTTGGGGCCGGGCGGCCCGGAGGCGGTCATCACCAATCTCGGAATTATGCGGTTTGATAAAAACAGTAAAAAGATGTATCTGGCCGCCTGCTACCCCGGCGTCACTCCAGAAGAAGTTCAACAAAAGTCCAGTTTTGTTCTTGATCTGGAGCGATCAGAAACCTTCCCACCACCTACCGACACTGAGCTTAAGATCCTGCGCGAGCGTTGTGATCCACAACGCCTGATCTTGAATGAGTAAGACTAAACCTCACAGGTGCCGGGTTTAGTAATATCCCAATCCTTATTGTCAATCCGAGTAACCATAACCGGACAAGGAGCATGACGCATAACTTTCTCAGCAACGCTGCCAAGCAGAATGTGAGAGAGGCCCGAATGACCATGGGTCGCCATAACAATCAAATCGACATCAATCTCCTTGGCATAATTGATAATCTCTTCATAGGGCACACCGTGACGAATCTCACCATCACAGGTAATCCCAGAGGTTTCACAGTAGCCGGCACAACTAACTACTTCACTCTTGATCGCCTCCTGAACTTTAGAGATAAACTCACTGCCAACCTCTAAAGTGGCATAGGAGGGCATGTCTTCAATCACTGAGAGAAGATGAAGAGAAGCACCAAAGTTACGACAAATCTCAACGGCATAACGTAAGGCACTGCGACTGTTTTGTGAACCATCGGTCAAAACCAGAACTTTTTTTATCAGCATCACACCCTCCTTAGAAAAATTGCCTGCAAATGTTATCGACGCCTTTAATTTATATGCTTCTCATTAAAGCTGACATAAACATGGTTGTCAAGTAATATGACGCCCTTGAACCTTTTATATCTCACCCCTTTTCAATTACCCTGCTCAAGCAACCCCTATGAATCAAGTCTTTGCACGCTCTGCTGAGCCGACTGTAAAGGAAAATGTGAAACCTGGCTCTCAAAGCATCAGGGGCCGCAAGCTGCTCTATCCGAGAGATTTTGGCGCAATTACCGCCGGCAGCGCTAACACTACCCATATCGACGGCGAAGACCACATCTTTAAATCACTGGCTTTAGGCGCCCCGTTCACCAAACTAGCCCTGATGGGTCGAGCAGTGATGATCCCCGGTTACCTCGGCGCCAACGTTGAAGGGGTTATCAAGCCGGAAGAGCGCGTACGCTTAAGCGGTAACTGGGATACTCTGCCACCCAATGTAGCCCAGTACGGACGTTCCGCTGATGAAATCTTCGCCGGCTACTACGATGTTGAGAAAAAAGGCGGGGTGCGAATTGTTATGGTTTGCACCCCGCCTTTTTTTGTCATAAGAGCCTACTCAAAAACAACTTCACTTTTGCTACTTGACATCGTATCAACGTTAAAGGTATGGACTCATCATAATAATCTGTATTTACAAATTTATCTTATATCTCTAGATCAAGATTTGATTTTGCCTTTCTTTGCGTCTTAGCGTCTTTGCGGGAAAACGCTTTTTATTCCCCGCAAAGAAAAACCGCGATGCAAAGAGACGGCCAACCCAAATATATGCGTTCATTTTTCAGCTTCATCTCAACTACTCTACGATACCTCTGGCGCACCCTGAGCTTCTGCCGGGTCGTTGCCGCCAACCTAATCTTCATCATGCTGATCGCTATCCTTGTCGCAGGGTTGATGGATCGCGAAGATATTGATCTGCCAAGCCAGGCCGCTCTCCTGCTAAACCCCACGGGGACAATTAGTGAGGCTGCGCCAATGACTGATCCCTGGCGTAAAATCCTGCGCGAAGAACTTGAAGAGCTTAAGGATAGTTCGCTCCAGGATATTCTTGATGTCATCGAAACTGCGGCTAACGACCCGCGTATCCTGTTACTGGTTTTAGACACAAGCCGGCTTGACCAGATCAGCTTAAGCCAGGTCATGACTATCGGCGATGCTCTACAGAAATTTCGAAGAAGCGGGAAAAAGGTTATTGCGACCGGTGACCACTTCCCTCAAGGCCACTATCTCCTGGCCTGTCATGCTGATGAGATCATCCTCAATCCGATCGGCGGGGTTGAGCTCAAAGGCTTTGCCAGACACCGTCTCTATGGCCGTTTGGCTCTGGAGAAACTCAAAATAAACTTCAATCTCTTTCGCGCCGGCAACTATAAATCGGCCTTAGAACCCTTCGTCCGTGACAACATGTCTGATGCGGCGCGCGAAGCCAATCAGGATTGGCTTGACGATCTCTGGCAGAACGCTAACGAACGAATCCTGACCTGCCGCCAGCAGTTAACAGAGAAAAAACTTAAAGATTATATTGACA
>JANTGZ010000208.1 GCA_024762675.1 Thermodesulfobacteriota bacterium
CGTGTCTGCAGTTATGATACATTTAAGAATCGTTATAATTATAAAATAATACATTATTGTTTCATAGAGTTGCGGAGCTGTTTACCATAATTTCTTGTATGTTGCTGTAAGCACTTTAAATTAAAAGATTATTTAATGCAAGATTAATTTTAACTGCTTGGCACGTGCTGTGCAATTAATAGCATTGTGAAATGACTCGTCGCGGCGTCATAATCTCTAAATAAGATGAATTTTTTAAGTTTACTACTTTCTAAACTAAGGAGGAAAAAATGTATCGTTCATTTCGTGGTTTGCTGGTTCTGTTGGTTGTTGTCCTGTTGGGTATGAGTGTTTCAGGTGCGCCGGTTCTGGCGGATGATCTTGAGGTCAGTGTTGACGCCGAAGCTCTGGTTGTCAGCAAATATATTTGGCGGGGCATCGAAGTCAATGAAGAATTTGTTTTGCAGCCCTCAGTGACGGTTGCTTATGGTGGTTTCTCATTTAATTTATGGGGCAATATGGATCTTACCGATTTTGGTAAAGATGAATGTGTCTACACAAGTGATTGTGAAAGTCGGGCCGGACAGTTTACTGAAATAGATTTGACCCTCGATTATAGCCACTCCTTTGACAAGTTTACTCTCGGAGCCGGGATTATCTCATACCAATTTCCTAACTGGGAGGAGTCCGAAGACACTCATGAAGTGTATCTGGCCTTATCATACGATTGCCTGCTGGCTCCAGCCTTGACTCTCTACTACGACTTTGATGAAGTTGAAGGTTTCTATGCAAATTTTAGTGTTGGCCACTCTTTTGCTATTAATGACAAAGTCGGGGTCGATCTTTCCGGTAGTATTGGATATGGTGATAGTGATTATAATGAAGCCTATTTCGGGGTTGATGACGGAGCCCTGGTAGATGTTAATTGTAGTGTCTCTATGCCCTTTCAAGTGACCGACAAGATTACGATTACACCCATGTTAAACCTTACCTCTGTTGTCGATTCGGACTTAAGGGATTCTGTCGACAGTAACAGCTACAGTAACAATGAAACCAATATCTACGGTGGCGTAGCGGTCAGTTTTTCATTCTAGGACAAACTCCTAAGAGAATATAATGATGAGCTGAAGAAAACAGTAATTTCAGCCTTCGAGTAAAAAGTTTGCAAGGAGAGATATCATGTTAAGAACGAAAATAAATTGGATTATGATGATATCCTTAGTCGTGCTGCTGGGCGGCGCAACTTGGGCACAGGCCGGGGAAGAGGTTTCTTCGGCAATGTTTACGGTAAATAATACTTGGATGCTTTGTTCAGCTTTCCTCGTTTTTATCATGCATCTAGGTTTTGCGACCCTTGAGGTTGGTTTGACACGAGCCAAGAACACCGTTAATATCCTTTTTAAAAATACAGCTATCGTAGCGATCGGAGTTTTAACTTATGCCCTGATGGGCTTTAACCTGATGTATCCGGGGGAGACGGCGGCCGGTGGCTGGTTCGGTTTCGCCGGGTTTGGAATTGGTACTGATGCGGCTGGTTTGACCTCTGCTTACAACGTTGGCTACACCTACTGGACCGATTTTATCTTTCAGGCGATGTTTGCGGCAACCGCTGCGACAATTGTATCTGGAGCCGTTGCTGAAAGAGTAAAGCTTTCGAGTTTTTTGATTTTCTCCGCTATCTATGTGGCTCTGGTCTACCCGGTCGTAGGTATGTGGAAATGGGGCGGAGGCTGGCTCGATGCTTTGGGCTTCTACGATTTCGCCGGATCTACCCTGGTTCACTCTGTCGGCGGTTGGGCGGCACTGGTTTGCGTTCTGATTTTGGGGCCGCGGATCGGTAAATATAGCAATGGTACTGTCAAAGCTATTATGGGGCACAATATGCCGCTGGCGGCCATCGGGGTTTTCCTCCTTTGGTTGGGCTGGTTCGGTTTTAACGGTGGCTCGGTTCTTTCAGCTGATCCCGGAGCGGTCTCCTTCGTTTTCGTGACCACAACCCTAGCGGCTACCGCCGGTATAATGGGAGCTATGATGACATCCTGGATCGTTCAGAAAAAACCGGATCTTTCGATGGTTCTCAACGGTTGCTTGGCAGGTCTTGTCGGCATCACCGCCGGCGCCGATGTAGTTTCAATTACCTCTGCCATTATTATCGGCTTGATTGCCGGTATCCTGGTTGTTTTTGCCGTCCTATTTTTTGATCGTCTGCGAATTGATGATCCGGTTGGAGCGCTCTCGGTACATCTGGTTTGCGGTATTTGGGGAACCTTGGCGGTTGGTATTTTTTCAACGGCGCACAGCTTTATCAGTCAATTGATAGGGGTTGTTGTCATTGGAGTTTTCTGTTCGATTGCAACAGTAATTATATTTGGCGGTCTGAAAATGGTAATGGGCGTTAGAGTTACTCCAGAAGAGGAGCAGAAAGGTCTGGATATCAGCGAACATGGCATGGAAGCTTACAGCGGCTTTCAGATTTTTATCAGTCAGTAGGATGTTGAATCGTACAGTCAAGGAGGTCTAAAAATGAAATTAATTATAGCGTATGTACAGCCCCATAAGTTGAATGACGTAAAACAGTCTCTGATAGAAGCGGAGATTACCAAAATGTCGGTTACAAACTCACTGGGGTGTGGCCAGCAGATGGGATTTACTGAGACCTATCGCGGGGCCGAAGTGGAGATTAATCTTTTGAAGAAAGTGCGTCTCGAAATCGCCGTTAATGATGAGTTTGTAGAAAAAACGATCACCGCGATTGCCGATGGAGCGCATACCGGGGCTATTGGCGACGGCAAGATTTTTGTCATTACCCTTGATCAATGTTATCGTATTAGAACAGGTGATACCGGGCCTGAGGCAATTGGCTAGGGGCAAGGCTTAGATTCGATAGAGAAGTTTCCAGTGTGCGGGATGTTTTCGCAAAAAAAACCGCGAGTACATCTTTCTAAACGGCGATGAAGGGGGGCCGCCCTTCATCGCCGTTTAGCGTTATCCAACTACTCTATGCGTAATCGACAAGTAGTTTGGTGACTGTTCTGAACAACACCATCAGAAGTTGCTTAGCGCTTTTTCA
>JANTGZ010000209.1 GCA_024762675.1 Thermodesulfobacteriota bacterium
TGCCCCGGCTCAGAGAGAACGCCGACATAGCCATCATGTTTGTTGACGATGGAATGAATAACCGACAAACCCAGACCGCTGCCCTCTTTTTTGGTCGAAAAAAAGGGATCAAAGATCTTGTCACGTAACTCTTCAACGATCCCGCAACCCTGATCTCTCACCAAGATCTTCACATAGGGGCCGGGCTTAAGGGGAAGAGTTGCACTTTGGGCTAAATCGAGGTCGATATTCTCACCACAGATGGTGATAGTGCCACCTTCAGGCATGGCGTGAACGGCATTGATCACCAGGTTCTGGATCACCTGGCTTATCTGACCGGCATCAACCTCTGCCGCCCAGAGATCTTCAGAAATCTCGAATGAGAGGGCTATTTTTGACCCCAAAAGAGAGAACTCGGCAGAATCAACAATTATTTCTCTAATAGATTCAGTCTCTTTTATAGGTTCACCACCTTTGGCAAAGGTAAGTAGTTTATGGGTCAGGTCAGCCGCCCGCTGAGTTGCTTTCAAGGCCTTATCAAGATTTTCGTGGGCCTTTTCCGATTGAGAATCGAGACGCATCAGAGCCATCTCTATATTGCCCATAATCCCGGTCAGCAGGTTATTAAAATCGTGCGCAATCCCCCCGGCCAAACGGCCGACGCTCTCAAGTTTTCTCAGTTTCAAAACCTCTTCCTGCATCCGGTCACGGTCGGTAATATCACGAAAAACCAAAACTCCGCCGATAATGTTACTCTTCTCATCCCGAATTGGAGAAGCACTGTCGGCAATTTTAAACTCCTGACCATGGCGAGAACGCAACACCGTATCACCATCAAGGTCCAAAATCACACCTTGACTGATCGCCTGATTAAGGGGATTTTGGGCCCTCCCCCTCGTTTTACCTTTAACAATATCGAGAACCTCGTCAATCTTACACCCGAAGGCATCTTCATGTCGCCATCCGGTCAACTGTTCCGCAACCCGATTCATCAAAACAACCTGCCCGTCAAGATCGGTGGTAATGACTGCATCACCAATACTGCGAAGGGTTACAAGTAGCTGCTCCCGCTCATCCCTTAGAAGATTCTCCAACTCCTTAAAAACAGAGATATCACGCCAGACCGTATAAATAATCTTCCGATTCTCAAAAGGAATCACGGTCAAAGAGACATCAGCCCAGAATTCGCGGCCCTTAAAATCACAATGAACCCACTCAAAACGATGAAAACCTGTCTCATACGCCTGCTTGATTATGGTCTCCGCTTTCTTCTGCGACGAACGACCATCGGGTTGACGGGCGGGTGACAGACGTGCCGGATGGGTAATTACCTCCTCTTTGTTTTTTGCTTTCAAGAGTTCCAAAGCCGCCTGATTGCAGTCAAAAAAACCCTCTTTATCGAGGAGTAACATCGGGTCTGAAGAGCGTTCAAAGAGAGATCTGAACTTCTCTTCGTCCTCTTTCAAGGCTCGCTGCGACTCCACTCTGTCTGTAATATCAATGGCGCTACCCAGGACCGTCACTTCCTCATCATCACCCTCAAGTTTTATCCCCGACAACTCCCACCAACGACATGTACCATCTTTTTTCACACCAACATAATCATAGGTTACGCCTTGGGTCTCCTCCGCTCTGCGAGAGACAGCCCGTTTAACGCTCAAATCTTTATAGTCATCATGGAGAAGATGAGTAAAGTTCATACCCAAGAGTTCTTCTTTGGTATAACCGGTGAGTTCTTCACACTTTTTATTATTATAGGTAAAGTTTCCCTTACTGTCATAGGTGTAGACCATCACTTGCAACTTTTCGGTAAAGGCTTTAAATTTCTCTTCACTGCGGCGAAGATCGTTCTCAATCTTCTTTCTTAAGGTTATATCGATAGCCGTCCCAAGGGTAACCTTCTGACTCTCGAACTCAAGCCTTTCTGCATGAAGCTCTACCCATTTAACCTCACCGTCTTTGGTGAGCACCTTAACATCGTACTCAGCTGGAGCCAACTCTTCCCGAAATCGAGCTTGCATTCTCGCAATCGCTATCTCTTGATGATCCGGATGAACCAGATCAGTTATCGGTTGCCCCAACAATTTATCATTTGCATATCCAGTCAACAATGATAAGAAAGGATTCGCGTAGATAATCAAACCCTTTTCATTGATAATATAAACCGCCGCCTGGATATTTTCAGCAAAGGCCCGAAATTGATCTTCACTTTTTAAGAGCCGCCCAAACAATGCCTCATTCTCTTGCTGCAAAGATAGAACCTGTTTAATCAATTCCTCTTTATCCATTTGCTGTAACCGGCTGATGGGTGTATCACTCATAGATAACCTGCCATGTAAATACGCCTGCTCCACCATCTTGACAAAGTAGTCTGCCATCCCGAGACTTTTTTACAAAAGCGTCAGAAGAAATCGGATAGAGGCGAAAAATTATTCAAAAATTTGAATCTAAATCCTACCAAACTAATTTAACAAAACAGGCATGTCAAGCACTATCCCAACATATAAACTTCCTTCCCCCTGATAAATAAAACGATATTTACAACACAACAACTCGAACTTCTCCAAACATCTAATAATCTTTGAGGTCGGCAAGTGGCTGGAATCAAGTTACTTAAATTATGAAATCAGATTGGCAATTTTTTCCTTGACTTAAAACTATATTAAAAGTATTTTCTTTAATTATTATGCTTCACTTAAACCTTAGTTAAAGGAGGAAAACATGGCTCTTATCACTTTACAAGACAACCCCACCAACACTATCGGCACGCTGCCCGAAATTAATTCAAAGGCCTCCGATTTCCAACTGACTAAAACCGATTTAAGCGATGCTTCACTTAAAGATTTTGCTGGCAAACGGCTGGTTTTAAATATCTTCCCCAGTATCGACACCGGCGTCTGTGCAACGGCCGTACGGCGTTTTAATGCCGAGGCTGAAAAACTGGAAAATACTGAGGTCTTATGCATCTCAGCCGACCTCCCCTTTGCCCAGGCTCGTTTCTGCGGCGCCGAAGGACTTGATCGGGTCATCTCCTTATCGGC
>JANTGZ010000210.1 GCA_024762675.1 Thermodesulfobacteriota bacterium
CGCCAACCTTCAGCAAAATGGTTACCGGCGGCAGTAGCAGTCTCTTCGTTGTAACCGTCCGGGCTTCCGGCGGCAACTTTAAGATTATCATAAATCATAAAGGGCACCGGCTCTGCGGTATGGGTTTTCAAACGAATCGGGGTCGGATGATCGGGCATTACAAGGATCCGGTAAGCCGGGAAGTTCTCTTTCAATCCCTTTAAAAGGGAACCTAAAAGGCGGCTGTCGAGATCGGCAATCGCCTGAAGTTTCTTCTCTAGACTACCCTCATGCGAAGCTTCATCGGGCGCTTCAACATGGAGATAGACAAAATCACTCTCTTTTAAAGCATCGACCGCATAGGACGCCTTATTCTCGTAACTGGTATCAAGATAACCGGTTGCACCCGGCACCTCGACAACTTTCATCCCGGCCAAAACCCCAATCCCCTTGATCAAGTCAACCGCCGAGATCACTGCTCCCGATGCACCATAGAGCCGGGCAAAAGGATCGAGTCGGGGGCGTTTGCCCTGGCCCCAGAGCCAGATTGAGTTAGCGGTCACCTCACCCCGATCAAGACGTTCTCGAAATTTGGGCATTTGGTGAATAATCATCTGCGATGAGGTAATTAACTGCAAAAGCGGCGAACCGTAGTCACTGGGTAGATGATCAACAATCTCCTGGCCGATAATATCATGCGGCGGCATCAGTTGCACTGCCCCAAGCTCTTTCGGACAATTTCTAATGACCATCAAGTGACGGTAGCTGATACCGGGAAAGAACTGGAGTTCGTCCGTCTGCAGCTCCCGATTCAAAGCCTCGATAATTTCATGAGCTTCTGCAGTCGTGATGTGCCCGGCACTGAAATCGTGCATGAAACCGCGCGCCTGATGATGCAGGATATTGACCAGATTACAGCGAAATACGACATCATCGGGGCCCAGCTCAAGCCCCATGCTGGCGGCTTCCAAGGGAGCCCGGCCAGTGTAATACCCTTTAGGGCTGTAACCGAAAACCGAAAGGTTGGCAACATCACTACCGGCCGGAAAACCTTCTGGAACAGTCACAGCAGTCCCCAGCTCAGCCCGTTTGGCAAGCTCGTCAAAATTAGGGGTTCGGGCCGCCATCAACGGGGTTTTGCCGTCAAGCTCAGCCAGCGGTTCATCAGCCATGCCGTCACCTAAAAGCACCAGATATTTATAGTTGTCACTCATCTTCTAAAATCCTCAAGCCTCGACATCGGGACCGTTTTGTTTAAAAAATTTACGTACAGTCACTTGATTGCCACTCTCGTTAAAGGAAAATTCGTCAAAAAAGTTGCCCGCCATAATAATGCCACGACCATGCGGTTTGAAAAGATTCTCCGGATCTCCGGGATCAGGCAGGCAGTGCCAGTCAAAACCCGGCCCCTGATCTCGGATAACGCAGGTAAAGGAATCTGCAGCAATGGTTACTTCGATGGTCACTCGACGTTCACAAAAACGCGGCTCCAGGGAGCGCCGTTTAAGAAATTCAAGGTAGTCATTACGCCGTTTATACTCGGAATCGAGCTCCAGATTGCCGTGTTCAATAGCATTGACAATAAGCTCGTGCAATCCCATACGAATTCCAGGCAACTGACTCCGGGGAATCCGGCAGGAGAGTTTTATCTCATCGGTCAAACCACCGACCAGAGGTTGTACCAGCTCAATATCGTTGCCAATTTCAAAAACAAGGCTCTTTTTCACGAGATTTCGGTAAGCCTTGACAGTCTTGCGACCCTCGTCGACCAAAAGCCTTACCTTGCGAATCGATGCGCTGATCTCTTTGATTCCGAAAGGTTTTTCGAAATAGTCAAGGGCCCCCTGTTTTAAGGCCTGAATGATCTCCTTTTTGGTGCCATGCCCCGAAGTAACGATAAAGGGGGTATCGGGAAAATCCTGACTCGCCAGACGCATGAATTCCAACCCATTAAGGCGTGGCAAATTAATATCGGTGATCACTAAAACGACATCGTCATGATCCTCCTGCAAAGCCTCGAGAGCCTCTTGACCATCGGCATAAGTATCGGGAATCAGATTTTCATGCCTGACAATCCGTTCAAGAGTATTACGAATCTCAGCTTCATCATCAACGATCACTACTCGATCTCTGACCATAGTTAACCCTTAAAACCTCCATCCCGGCTTGATCTGGGATGATGGTTTTGGACCTTTTTAAGAAGCCGCCAAAATTCGTAATCTTTTACTTCTTGAATCCCTTCAGATCTTCAATCGTAAAAAGAGCTTCAATCTCAATACCATGTTCAAGCAACAACTCGGCCCCACCTTCAAGCCGATCAACCAGGGTCAAAGCCATCACCACCCTTAAATCATGAGCCTGAGCCCGCTCAACCGCCTTGAGCAACGAGCCGCCACTGGTCACAACATCCTCAATAATGGCAACTGAATCACCGGCTGCAAAATTCTTGTCGCCCTCCAACCAGAGCTGTTTACCGTGACCTTTAGGCTCTTTACGAATCAGAAAAGCGTGCAGGGGATCATTTTTCAAAGCACTAACGACACTGATCGCCGAAACAATCGGGTCGGCTCCCATCGTCAAACCACCAACGCCCTTGACAGAAATGCCGGCGACCCTGGACTTTTCAGATATCCTCTCATAAAAAAGATGCCCGACAAGAAAGGCGCCACGAGCGTGGCAGGTTGTCTGTTTGCCATCCACATAGTAATTGCTCTTCTTACCCGAAGTCAGGGTCACCGCCCGCTCCTCATAGGAGAGCTGATATAAAAGATTAAGAAGTTCTTCTCTATACGTCATTACCAACCTCAAACACAAAGTAAAAAATTAGCAACTTTTGTACGGGGTTATCAGGCTATTGTCAAGCAATTATAGACCCGACAAAACTTTTTACTCTACGCAACTTAACTTGACAAACAAAGCGCTGGTATGCTTATCTGCGTATATGCTCAAGGAACACTCAACCATCATCCGTCGCACGGTTATCTGCACCGACCTGATACTCCTTACGGGTGCTTT
>JANTGZ010000211.1 GCA_024762675.1 Thermodesulfobacteriota bacterium
TTGATTTTATTATTAATATATATATAATGCCAAATAGGGCACTAAATATGCCATTTGAACCCAAGACAATATTTCCTAAAAAAACTGTAACCGACATAACATCTACGATACACGGATAAACAGATGAGACGATTAATCAAAAACAGCGCCGTAAAACAACCTCAGCGAAACAACCATCTAAAGCCACAACTCCAGGATGAGCCTGAGAATTTGAATCTGCTGACCATGATCAGAGCTTCTCAGACCATTTCCAGTGAGATTGACTTTGAAAAGCTTCTCCTGCTTCTGGCAACTATCATGATCGAAAATGCCGGGGCCAGCAAAGCCTTCCTTATCCTGGAAACCGATGGAGATCTCAAAGTTGAGGCTCGCGGCTGTGCGCAGAGTGGCTATAGTATATGCAAACCACCGGTTCCCTACACCCGCGAAAAGCTCTCAAGCACAATCATTGAAGATGTCGCCCGGAAACATGAAGTTGTGATCCTGGATGAAGCATGCAAAGACGAAAGATTTAAGGATGAACCACACATCCAGTCGCAACAGATCAAGTCAATCCTCTGCGTACCTATTCTCCACAAGGAGAAGATGATAGGCATATTCTACCTCGAAAATAGTCTGGCGGCCGGCGTCTTCACCTCTATGCGACTGGAGATGCTGAAAATCATTTCCGCGCAGATTGCCATATCTATTGACAATGCCAGACTTTTCGATGCGGTTAAACAGGCCGAGAAGAGATACCGCAACATCTTTGAAAACGCTGTCGAAGGCATCTTTCAGGTCTCTCACGATGGAACCATGATCAGTATCAACCCCTCCTTTGCCCGGACTTTGGGATACGACTCTCGGGAAGATCTGATCCAAAACATCAGAACCGTGCAGGAAGACCTTTACGTTGACCCGACACAACGCTATAAGTTTTCGCAACAACTTAAAGAAAACGGTGTAGTCAATGGATTTGAGACTGAATTTTACCGCAAAGACCGCAGCCGAATCTGGATTTCAATGCATGCCCGACCGGTCTACGATGGCGACGGTAAACTGGAGTATGTCGAAGGCATTATCACCGACATCACCAAACAGCGGCAAACCCGGGAGAGACTACTGGAAAGCGAAAAAAATCTACGCCACGAAAACACTCTTCTGCGCTCCAACATCAAGGATCGCTATAAATTCAGCAACATCATCGGCAAAAGCCCGGCTATGCAAAGCATTTATGAACTCATCTTAAATGCCTCCACCGCGAATGCCAACGTGGTAATTTATGGAGAATCAGGTACCGGTAAGGAGTTGGTAGCCCGGGCGATTCACGACAACAGCAGCCGCAGTGATGCAAACTTTGTTGCCGTAAACTGCGGCGCCATTCCGCAAAATCTTTTTGAAAGTGAATTTTTCGGTTACAAGAAAGGGGCCTTTACCGGAGCGGTCCGCGACAAGAACGGATTTCTCAAACAGGCTGATGGCGGGACTCTGTTTTTAGATGAGATTGGCGAACTGGACTTAAACGGCCAGATCAAACTCCTTAGAGCTCTGGAGGGCGGCGGTTATATACCGTTGGGCGGCAGCAGAACCGAGCAGCCTGACGTCCGCATTATCGCCGCCACCAACCGCAATCTCCAGGAGCAGGTCAAACAGGGAAGCATGCGTAAAGACTTCTTCTACCGTATTCACATAATCCCGATGTCTCTGCCGCCACTCCGGGAACGAAAAGAGGACATCCCTCTGCTGATCGAATTTTTTCTGCAGAAGTTTGCCGATGACAAAAACGAGGCATCCGACCCCCTGCCCTTAAAAATCCAGAATGCGCTATACAGCTACCATTGGCCGGGAAATATTCGGGAGCTGCAAAACACCATCCTTCGCTACATAAGCCTGCATAAACTCGACTTCATGGAGGCTCCGGTTCCAACTCGGAGATATCAGGACGAACAACTTGAACATCTTCTCGAACCGGTGAACACCAACGAAGATAAAGACTACAAAACCCTGATTGAAGAGTTCGAGAAAAAATTGTTTCTGCACACCCTGGAAAAGCATAAGTGGCACCGGGAGCGGGCGGCGGCAAGTCTGGGCCTGCCCCGACGAACCTTTTTCCGCAAGCTTGCCAAGGCCGGCCTCAACAAAAGTGCTTAGATTTCGGCAAAAATCTTGATCAGACCAGCAATTCAGCCATACCGTTATCTCGAAGAAAATCAGCGTACGCCTTAAACAACGGCCCTAGTACCGGCACCAGTTTAATCACACCGCCGACATTGCCGGCGGTTTTAATCTTACCGGTAGCCGTCGCCATAATAAAATTAATCTTGCCCAGCCAGAAAAGATGAGCGGTATCGGCGCTCATCATCAATTTCACTTTGGGCTCAAGCCCTTGAGGACACTCTCCCAGATAGATTTTAATATCATCTCCGGTCGCATCAACAACAACCAGGCCTTCAGGATCGTTATAGTTTAGTTCAAGCAATAATTCCGTTTTGAGCACCTTGCGCTTAATCTCAGGAAGCTGGTCAAGCGACCCGAATAACCCGGCTACACCTTTATACAATTGTTCAATATCTTTAATATACTTTCCCAAAAAAATTCTCCATTTACCAGATCCCTTAAGGTTATTTGCAAAACAAAACCACTTTTAAGTTCAGGGTTTATCCCCGCATCGGCGTATTAAAAAAGTAGATATCCTGACACTTCTACTACCCTAAAAATAAGCCTGTTTCTCTTTTTAGCAGATTATGATATATCTTGTTACATAACCGATACTCAACAAATATACAATAATTA
Source organism: Thermodesulfobacteriota bacterium (assembly GCA_024762675.1). Classification (GTDB taxonomy): domain Bacteria; phylum Desulfobacterota; class Anaeroferrophillalia; order Anaeroferrophillales; family Tharpellaceae; genus Tharpella. The sequence continues at coordinate 2,773 of JANTGZ010000211.1, forward strand.
ATCAGAGGTTTTAATGCCTAAAGCTCCGCGAACTCCGCAAGAGATTGAACAGGTTCGCCAGTCAATACTGGATGCGGCCCTGCAAATCATCGTCACTGACGGTTACCAGGGATTCTCAATGCGTAAACTGGGCCGCAGCATGAATATGACGGCCAAAACCATTTATAACTATTTCCTCAATAAGGATGAAA
>JANTGZ010000212.1 GCA_024762675.1 Thermodesulfobacteriota bacterium
TAATAAAAGAAATTGGCTTGAAGTATAACAAAACTCCAAGCCAAATTGTCATCAGGTGGGTGCTCGATAATTCTGCTGTTTCTTGTGCTTTACTTGGGATGAAAAAACCATCACAAACCGTCGATAATGTCGGTGCGTTGGGTTGGGTATTAGCTGAAGAAGATAAGCAAGCTTTAACGGAAAAAGCTACAACTCTGTTTTGTTGAGAATGCTTTGTTAAGGTCAAATTTGAATTGTAAATTCGAGGGATGCAGATGAAATATGAAAAATCTTTTCTTTTATCACTCTACCGGACGATGCTTACTATTCGTTTTAGTGAAGAGAGTTTCATTGCCCCCCTTCTAGACGGCACAGTCCGGTGTCCAGTTCATCTTACTTCCGGTGAAGAAGCTATTGCCGCTGGAATCAGCGCACTGTTGACCCCTGAAGATAAGGTTTTTGGCAACCATCGTTCACACGGTCATTTCCTGGCCAAAGGCGGCAGTGTGGCGGGGCTGATAGGAGAAGTCTTCTGTAAAGAAGCAGGATGTTCCCATGGGCGTGGGGGTTCCATGCATCTGATTGCGCCGGAAGTTGGTTTTCTCGGGGCGGCACCAATTGTTGCAGGGACTATTTCTCTGGCTATGGGGGCAGCTTTGGCCCACAAGATCCAAGGCAGTGATGCTGTTGCCGTTACTTATTTTGGCGATGGGGCCGCAGGAGAGGGGGTGTTATACGAAGCGATGAATTTTGCCAGTATCCAGAATTTACCTCTTATCTTCGTCTGTGAAAATAATTTTTATGCTACCCATATGCCGATTAGAGAAACGCGCAAAAAGGATACTATTTACGAGAGCTCCTTACCTTTTGGCATTGAAGCTGTCCGGGAGGACGGCAACGATGTGTTAAAAGTCTACGAAGCAGCCCGGCGGGCAGTGGAGTTGTGCCGGAACGGCAAGGGTCCCTTTTTTCTGGAATTTATGACCTATCGTCTGCGCGGTCATGTCGGGCCGGATGACAATATTCAGGGAAATCATACGGACATCCGACCGCCTGATGAGGTTGCGGAGTGGCGAAAAAAAGATCCCATTACTAGATTTCGTAAATATCTTCTTGAAACTGATGCAGTTGAGCAGAAAGATATAGATGTTATTGATTTGGATGTTGAAAAAGAAGTGGCGGCAGCCCATCAACTGGTTCGTGAATCTGATGTTCCTAACGTGAAGGAGTTGAACAGCTATGTCTTCAAAAAAACGGTTGCTTAATTATGCCCTGGCGATCAATGAAGCTCTTTCTCAGTCAATGGCAGCAGATGATTCGGTTTTTTTAATCGGCCAGGGATTGAAAAGTCCCTGGTATGTTGGGCAGACCTGTACCGGTTTACTGAAAGATTTTGGTGAACAGAGAATTATGGATACGCCGGTATCTGAAAATGCAGTGACCGGCGCTGCGGTCGGTGCTTCTATTGCCGGCATGAAGGGAATTGTGGTTCATCCTCGGGTGGACTTTATGTTGTATGGTCTTGACCCGGTGATCAACCAGGCCGCCAATTGGTATTACATGAATGGCGGTAAAGCTTCCGTGCCGGTGGTGATTTGGGGCATTATTAATCGCGGCGGAGAGCAGGGAGCCCAGCATTCTCAGGCCATTCATAGTTTGTTTGCCCATATTCCTGGCTTAAAGGTTGTTATGCCGGCCACACCATATGACGCTAAAGGGTTGATGGCCGCTGCAATTAATGATCCAGACCCGGTGGTTTTCATGGATGACAGGTGGCTTTATGGGATTGAGGATTACGTTCCTGAAGAGTTGTATGAGGTGGAGATCGGCCGGGCGGCAGTCAGTCGAAAAGGAGACAATATTACCATTGTTGCATCTTCTTATGTTGCCTACGAAGCAATGCGGGCCGCTGATCAGTTGAAAAAAGAGGGAATAAATGTTGAAGTTGTCGATCTCCGTACCATCAAGCCGCTTGATAAAAATACCATTTTACAGTCAGCGGCAAAGACCGGCAAACTTTTAGTGGTTGATGGTGGCTGGCAGAGTTTTGGGGTGTCTGCCGAGATCGCGGCCTTAGCGGCAGAACATATTTTTTCAGATTTAGATATGCCGGTGAAGCGCCTGGCTCTCCCTGATATCCCGGCACCAGCAAGTCAACACCTGGAAAAAGGTTACTATATTCACTGTGATACAATCAAAAGTGTGGTATTGGAGATGCTTGACTGATGAAGCGTGTTGTTGATATTATCTTTTCTCTTTTTGGGATTGGTGGTTGCCTCGCCAATCCTTTTGACTTTTATTGTTGCTGTCTGGCTGCAGGATTTCAAATCCCCTTTTTTTATTGCGCCTCGGGTTGGGAAGAAGATGCTGATTTTCCGAATGGTGAAGCTTCGATCAATGGTAGTTAATGCTGATAAGACTGAGGTCGATTCAACCTCTGCCAGCGACATGCGGATAACATCTGTGGGCAAATTGATTCGTAAATTCAAAATTGATGAGCTATCCCAGTTATGGAATGTGTTAATAGGTGATATGAGTTTTGTCGGTCCAAGACCAAATGTGGAGCGGGAGGTGGCTCTGGATACCGATGAAGGAGATATTCTTGATGGTGCTGAGGATCCGGATTTACGCTACAATCAGATCATCAGTCCGTGGAAAAGTCGATTGGGACTTTCTTATGTACAACATCACAACCTATTGCTTGATATAAAATTGATTTTATTAACGTTAATAGCGATTATTTCGAGACAACAGGCTCTTGATGGAGTTGTGAAAATACTGGTAAAGATGGATGCTGACAGCCAGTTGATTGCTACCGCAAAAAGAAACACCGAGCTCCAACCCTTCTCCCCGCCAGGTGCCGATGCCGTGGTGGCATCTAGATCTATTTGAACATATTACTTTCCTCTAAAATCGAGATTGCATCATAACCTCAAGGATTGAACAATCAACTCAGCGACAAGCTGTTT
>JANTGZ010000213.1 GCA_024762675.1 Thermodesulfobacteriota bacterium
TTTATTTCCAACGGCGCCAGGATGTAACGTTTCTCGCCGTCAGCATACTGCAAAAGAGCAATCCTGGCTGTACGATTGGGATCGTACTCAATGGTCTTGACGACAGCACTCATATCGGACTTATCACGCTTGAAATCAATTATCCGATATTTCTTCCTACCACCACCACCGCGATGCCGTACAGTTATGCTACCGGTATTGTTGCGACCCGCTTTCTTATTTAGTGGTGCCAGCAGGCTCTTTTCAGGCTTATCAGTAGTAATCTCTTCAAAAGAAGATGAAGTCTGGAAACGTCGTCCAGGTGATGTCGGATTATATTTTTTCAGTACCATTTTATAACCTTTCAGATAACTCGTCGGGGCACGATATAGACCCTAAAAATTACCCTTTTCTATACACCCTCAAAGATGTCAATCTTTTGATCCGGCTTAAGTGTCACAATTGCTTTTTTGCCGTCCGCCCTCTTTCCAATAGTTTTGCCGACCCTCTTCTTTTTTCCTTTGGTCCGAATCGTCTTAACATCATCGACTTTGACCTTAAAGAGGCTTTCTACAGCTTTACGAATCTCAACCTTATTGCTCATACGGTCAACTGTAAATGTACACTGGCGACTCATCTGATAGGCCTGCATACTTTTTTCAGTCAGTACAGGATAACGGACTATATCATAGTATGTGCTGGGTATCATTTTTCCAAGGCCCCCTCAATCTTTTTCAGTGAAGCATCTGATAGCATCAGATAATCATATTTAAGAAGATCGTAGACATTGACCCCATTCTGATTAACCGCTAAAGCTCCAGGTATATTTCGAGCTGAAAGTGAGAGTTCGCGGTTTTCTTCAGCCACCAAAACGGCTTTGTTAACACCAAAAGTCTTAAATAACTCAACGACCTGTTTGGTCTTTACCGTTTCCAGGTTAAAGTCCTGAAGGATAAGGAGCTTGCCTTCCTGAAATTTCTGCGACAATACCGATATCAGGGCCTGACGACGGACCTGCTTGGGCAAACGATAACCATAATCACGCTGCTGCGGCCCAAAAATCACGCCGCCGCCACGCCATATCGGCGAACGACTTGTGCCTGCTCGAGCCCGACCGGTACCTTTTTGCCGCCAAGGCTTGGCACCACCACCTTTAACTTTGGAGCGGTTCTTAACAACGGCTGATCCTTGACGGCGTTTGGCTAACTGCCAGACGACAACGTCGCGAACCAGATGTGGTTTTATCTCCGCATTGAAGACCGAATCGGCTATCTCGGTTTCTGCGACCTTCTCTTTTTGCAAATTATAGACATCAACTTTTGCCATATCTTTCTCCGATTATTTCCGAGTTCGGAAATATCGCTAATGCGGGTGTTGCCCGCAAGGAAGTGCTCTTAATTAGAATATTTTGCTGTTCTTAAAACAATAAAACAACCTGTAAGGCACTAATCTTACCTAATCTTTTTTATGGTAACCAGACTATTTTTAGAGCCAGGCACGCCGCCTTTAACCAGAACCAGTCCCAGTTCCGACTGAACCTGAACAACCGTCAGATTCTTAACACTGACCTTTTGGTTACCCATCTGACCCGGCATTCTTTTACCTTTAACAATTCGGCCCGGATAGGCTGATGTACCAACCGAACCACCTGATCGATGGTTTTTATGAGCCCCATGCGAGGCCGGCTGGCCTTTGAAGCCCCAACGTTTCATGACCCCGGCAAAACCCTTACCCTTACTTTTGGCTGTAACTGTAACCAAATTTCCGGGAGTAAACAGATCAGCCGTAAAAACATCACCCGGACTATAGTTACTCTCATCATCTACCGGAACCTCGCGTAAATGATAAAAAACTCCTTTACCGGCTTTTTTACAATGCCCAATCTGTGGCTGGTTTGCCCGCTGCATTGACTTCTGGTCTAAGCCCAGCTGCACGGCGCTATAGCCGTCTTTTTCAGCGGTCTTAACCTGCACCACGGTACAGGGCCCAACTGCCAATACGGTTACCGGCACAAGCTCTCCCAGTTCATTGTAGAGCTGGGTCATGCCAACTTTTTTAGCTAATAATTCTTGTATTTCAGCCATCATTAAACCTTATATTATCAATCAATCTTGAAGATATTGCCCAATAAACGTGCCTAGAGTTTAATCTCAACATCAACGCCGGCCGAAAGGTCCAGCTTCATCAAGGCATCTACAGTTTGCTGGGTCGGCTCAAGGATATCGATCAAGCGGTTGTGGGTTCGCATTTCAAACTGCTCACGTGACTTTTTATTGACATGTGGGGAACGCAGTACGCAAAACTTATTGATCGCCGTCGGCAGGGCTATCGGCCCGGCGATGACAGCTCCAGTTCGTTTGGCGGTATTGACAATCTCACCTACAGACTGATCCAATATTTTATGGTCATAGCCTTTCAGTCTAATTCTTATCTTCTGGCTTGCTATAGTCATCTTTTTTACTACCTCAAGGGTCCTTGCAATTAATCGCAGGATATCGTCACACTCTACTCATGACCATCCTGCAAGAACCTCTGGCTGTAATGTTTCTATTCGATAATTTCGCTGACGACACCGGCACCAACCGTTCGGCCGCCTTCACGAATCGCAAAACGTAACTCTTTTTCCATGGCGATAGGGGTAATCAACTCCCCAACAATCGAGATATTATCGCCAGGCATTACCATCTCGACACCCTCGGGAAGTTCAACCGTACCCGTAACATCAGTTGTCCGAAAATAGAACTGGGGCCGGTAACCTTTGAAGAACGGTGTATGACGTCCACCCTCTTCTTTGGTCAAGATGTAGACCTCGGCTTTAAATTTGGTATGCGGGGTGATACTGCCTGGAGCCGCCAAAACCTGACCCCGGACAATCTCCTCGCGTTTTTTACCACGCA
>JANTGZ010000214.1 GCA_024762675.1 Thermodesulfobacteriota bacterium
CATAGATCGCCAAACCGGCAGTCACCGAACCTCCCGGCGAATTCACATAGATATTGATATCCTTGTCGGGATCATCAGCTTCAAGAAAAAGAAGCTGGGCAATCACGGCATTAGCAACATTATCATCGATCGGCGTTCCCAGAAAAACAATCCGGTCGCGTAGCAGGCGGGAGTAGATATCATAGGCCCGCTCACCTCCCGGGCTCTGCTCTACCACCATCGGCAGAAAACTCATATAGATAACCTCAATATATTTTCAGCGTTTTATTACAATAAAATCGTCTGCCAATTTACTCGGCGCTGACTTCTGTCTCGACTTCAGCTTCTTCTTCAATCTCCTTGTAAGAAACCTTCGCAAGAAGATGATCAATCGTCTTTTCCATGATGACTTCACGCTGGAGCATGCCGGTCAATTCACTTTCACGACCTTTGAAGCGTTCAAACACATCTTGGGGATTTTCACCAGAACCCTGAATAAAACGCTGAAAGCGGGCACTCACTTCATCGGGGGTACTTTCAATTTTTTCAAGGCCCGCAAGGTGCTCCAAAAGCAACGTATTTTTAACTGTATCTGCGGCATCTGAATCAATTCTCTCACGGTTGGCGGTTATCATCTGATCAACCATCTCCTGTTCAAGCCCCTGAGATAGAAAACGAGAACGCATGGCTGAAAGAGAGCGTTCCTGCTCTTCCGCTACCATACACTCCGGCAACTCAAAGTCAGCCTTTTCCCGCAGGCAGGAGAGCAGTTCTTCAGTATTTTTACCTTTCACCTCTGCCGCTTTCGAGGAGCTCACATATTCAGTCATTTTTTCGCGTAGCTGCTCCAGGGTCTCCATCTCGCCACCGGAAATCTGGGTAGCCAGATCATCATCAAGCTCCGGCACTTCCTTTTCTCGAATAGATTTGACCGTCACCGTAAAGACCGTCTTTTTACCCGCCAGCTCAGCCTTATTGTAATCTTCGGGAAAAACTGCTTCCAGATCATAGCTCTGATCAAGCTCAAGCCCGGCCAGCTGACGCTCAAGATCGGGAATAAAGCGACCGCTGCCGACCTCTATCGTAAACCCTTCAGCACTACCCCCCTCAAACTCAACCCCATCCAGACGACCTACAAAATCGATCACCAGGGTATCTCCTTCCTGTGAAGGGCGTTCGTCGATAGTCCTGAACTGGGCCATGCTCTGACGCAATTTATCCATCTCCGCGTCTACGGCTGCGGCATCGATCTCACTGGAGTGCTTCTGCAATTCGATATCATCGTAGGAAGCTATTGAGATCTCAGGCAGAACTTCAACCGTCGCTTCAAAAGAGAGCAAGCTGTTATCTTCAGGAAAAGAGAGTTTTTCGATCGCCGGAGCTGCCAGAGGTGAAATCTCATGCTCCTGCAAAGCGCCGCTGTAGGCCTCCTGAACCAACTCCTCCATAACCTCCATGCGCACCTGATCCTGGTAGAGTCGTTTCACGACATTTAAAGGCGCTTTACCGGGCCTAAAACCCTTGATTTTCGCCTTTTTCCGAAAACTCTCGTAAGCCTTGTTAAGTTTTTTATCGATCTGCTCAGGCCCCAGATCAATAACCAGCTGTTTTTTCACTGTACTGATATCTTTAACTGCAACATTCATAAAACCAAAACCTCTGTCCCGGCAACGACCAGACAGAAAAGACCGCCGCCGCCCATATTATCTTTAATATAAATTGTAGAAAACTTCATTACGGAGCTCACATCTTTTTAAAGATGTGAAAATGGTGCGAAGGGGGGGACTCGAACCCCCACGGTTAAACCGCTAGATCCTAAGTCTAGTGCGTCTGCCAATTCCGCCACCCTCGCAAAGACTCCGTAACCAACAACAAAAATGTCACTACAAGGCAGTGACATTTTTAGATATTTCATAACAATACAACACAAAGCCGCTTTCGGTCAATAGAAATTACGGCCCTCAGCACAATAGCCGAGGTGCCCCGCAAAAAAATAATTCTGCCTTCTATTGTGCCATTGTCAAGAAGAGACCGGCAGCAACCACTGTACCGATAACCCCGGCAACATTGGGGCCCATGGCATGCATCAGAAGAAAGTTACGCGAATCTTCAGCCGCACCCATCTTCTGGACAACCCGGGCCGCCATCGGTACCGCCGAAACCCCAGCCGCACCGATCATCGGATTAATCTTCTCTTTCGAGAAAACGTTCATCAGTTTAGCCAACAATAAGCCGCCAACCGTACTGAAAGAGAAAGCAACCAACCCCATAACAAAAACCATCAATGCCTTAGGATTTAAAAAGGCATCGGCACTCATGGTGCCGCCAACCGCAATCCCCAGAAAGATAGTAACAATATTCATCAGTTCATTCTGGGCCGTGCCGCTTAATCGTTCAACGACACCAGACTCACGAAAAAAATTGCCGAGCATAAACATCGCCATCAGGGCCGCCGAAGCCGGCACAAAGAGACAAACCAAACCACAAGTCACCAACGGAAAGATGATTTTCTGACGCTTTGAAACCGGACGCAACTGCTTCATCCGGATAAGACGCTCTTTTTTAGTGGTCATCATCTTGATAATCGGCGGCTGAATAACCGGCACCAGGGCCATATAGGAATAGGCTGCAACCGCAGTCGCACCGAGCAGATGAGGAGCCAAGGCGACCGTTGTAAAGATCGTCGTAGGCCCATCGGCACCCCCGATAATACCGATTGAACAAGCTTCGGGAATAGTAAAACCAAGACCTAAAGCAAAAAAGAAAGCAATATAGACGCCGAATTGGGCTGCAGCCCCCAGCAGTAGAGTTTTAGGGTTGGCGATCACCGGTCCAAAATCGGTCATCGCCCCGAGGCCCAGAAAGATAATCGGCGGAAT
>JANTGZ010000215.1 GCA_024762675.1 Thermodesulfobacteriota bacterium
TCCTGACGCAAAAGAAACTTACCCTCCATACTACCAATCTCAGCCGCTGTCTTAGAGCTTAGCATAGTCAATACCACGTCCCGAAGCTGGGCTCGACGTTTATCAACCTCTTCGAGAAGCTCTTCATTGCTGAGCTCAAGCTTCATCGTCACCTTAAGATAACGTCTTGATTTTTTGTCCGCCAGATTGACGACAAACGGCTTCAAGGCAAATACCGGCAAAATCACGGGTTCCGGCTTTTTGGCAGCTTCGATCTCAGCCAACTGTTCCGCCGTCATCGGAGGAGTTCGCAACAAAAACCAGTAGGCACCAAAACCTCCGCCCCCCAGCAGCAGGAGGACAAGAATAATGATAATCAGGAGACCTTTTTTTGATTTTTTACCTTCCGCTCCCTCTTCAACAGATTCCGCATCCTTACCTTTCTTCTTTGCCACTTTCTTCCTCCACAAAATAACCTATTGATGGACTTTCAAAAAACTCAACCCTTTTTCCCAACCTCATGCGCCCAACCAGGCAAACGGAAGACTATCCTGCGATTGCGCTGACGATGTTTTGGTGTATCGTTAACGGCAACGGCACGATCGGCGCCGTAGGCTGCCAGCAATACCCGTCCCCGTTTTGTGCCGGCCTTTTCCAGAGCGGTAACCAGACGCTCCCCACGCCGGGCGGCAAGAACATTATTATCGGGAAAACGAGATGTATGCAACGGAAAATTATCTGTATAGACCTCGATTTCAAGAAGCCCGCTCCAGGATTTGAGAAAACCTCCAAGCTGACGAACCGTCTCTCCTCCCCGGTTTTTCAAGGTATCATCCAGAGTACCAAAAAGCTGGTCGCTCATAATCTCCATCTCGAGATTGCCGTCAATCACATCAACCCGGAGCAAGGCTTTACCAAGTCGTCGTTCGAACACATCAAGCATCCTCGAGAGCGGCTCTGAAAGTCTCCGATAAAAAGCCAGATCCTTTTGCGGCCGAACCTCTCTTTGTAACTCCTCGGCAGAGATTACAATAGGAATAGCTGTGCCACGATTAAGCACTCCAACAGACCCCGGACGAGGCCCCCCGAAAACTTCACTCAGCAAACCATGATCAAAGGATGACATAGAAATCAGCAGGACAAAAAAGGTCAATAACAGTAAAAGCATATCCGATAGGGTTATCATCCAGCCATCCCCACTCGAGGGCAAAGGCCTAACCATTGATACCTTTTTTCGCCGCAACAAAGTCATGATGCCTTAACCGTTAAAAAGTGAAATCACCGACTTTAATCTTTCCCTCTTTCCCGCCTCCGCCAGAAACCGGAACTCCGCCGATCACCTTTAACAAAAGATGTCCCTCCAAAGAAGATCCAGCTTTTGCCGCAGCCGGCTCGTAAACCCGGCCGAAAGCCCTGACGACATCGGCCTGCCAGCCGCCGCGCAGAACCAGAAAACGGTAGAGTCCTGCAGCCCGTAACGCGGCCAGGGGAAGTCCGGAAAGAGCCGCTGTTTCTTTACCGTTTGCGCTTGTATAGTCAAACAATTCAAAACGTACTTGACGCAGGCCTTTAAGCTGACCTGCAACCTTCAACATCAAAGCTCCCCCTCCAGGGCTCAAGCTCGCCGAACCCGGCGCAAAGAGAAGCCGGTGGGGCAGAGAGATATCAACTCCTTGACCTTCGGCGAAAACTTTAACATCACTCGTTTTAAGCCCGCGACGCTGCATGTAGCTGTTTAATCTAGCCTGAAGATCGGCCGCCCGCTCTTTGATTAAAGGCGCACTTAAAAGTTGAACTTCGGGCATTTCCAGATTTCTACTCTCCTGCCCACCATCAAGATAACCAAAACTACCTTGCAAAGAACCAACCGCCACCGCTTTTTTACTCTCATCGATGACAGTAATTGAATAGAAGAGGATAAAGAAAGCGATCATAATTAGACTTAATGAAGCCATCAGGGGAGCCAGGATCGCATTTTCCTCGCCATCCATCAAAGTTGCGGGCAGACCCAGATTATCCATCAGCTCCCCTCCCCATCAGAAGCCATAAAACGAGGCCCAGAACGCCAGGCCGGGGGCAAAAAAGACTCTAGCCGATATTGCACAACCTGAGGGTTATCGCCACGGGCAATGGCAACAATCCCCTCGGTTATCAATCTTCGTGAAAATATTTCACGCTGACTGCGCCGGCGCAGTTTTCCCGCCAACGGCAAAAAGATAAAATTTGCCAGTACCGCCCCATAGAAAGTGGTCAACAGGGCAATCGCCATGGCCGGCCCGATACTGGCCGGGTCATCCATGGTCTGTAACATCTGGACCAGGCCAATCAAGGTGCCGACCAACCCCATAGCTGGAGCAACTGTACCCATAGTCGTAAAGACATGGGCTCCCAATTCGTGGCGCTCACGCGTGCTTTCCATATCAAGGATCAAAATATCTTCAATCATTTCAGACTTCAAGCCATCAACCAGAAACACCAGCCCCTGACGCATGAAGGGATCAAGGCTGACATCATTGCTACGATTTTCCAAAGCCAGAATACCCTCTTTACGAGATTCCCGCACAAGCTGTACCAGGGTATCGATATTTTCATTGAGAGGCATCCGGTCTTTAAAGAGAGCGTTCTTAAGATAACGTAAAAGGTTGGCAAACTCACTCAAAGGATAGTTTATCAAGGTCGCGCCAAAGGTTCCACCAACAACAATCAAGAGAGAAGGCAGACTCCAGAAAACCAGCAGACCGCCACCTGTCGAAATCGCTGCAATAACCAGTGAAAAAGCGGAAACAACACCTAAAATAGTTGCAAAATCCATTTAACTCTCAAACCTGAAAAGCAATTCGCATTAACCCGAAATATTTCACCACTAATTATCCG
>JANTGZ010000216.1 GCA_024762675.1 Thermodesulfobacteriota bacterium
TAAAATAAAAGAAGTATGGCGTCTGTTTGCATTGCAGTTTTTCTCTGCGTCTTTGCGTCTCTGCGGGAGATAAAAAGCGTTTTCCCGCAGAGACGCAAAGACGCAGAGAAAGGCAAAGTAGATTATTTCTCAGGAAGTACAATTAAGTTTGTAATTTCAAACTGTTACAACAGATCAGAAAGTTGAGATTATAATGTCAACCACGGAACATAAAAATAAAGAACTGGAGCAATTGGCTCATTTGCGCGGGCAGATCGATGATCTTGACCATCAGTTGGTTGAACTGCTGGCCCGTCGTCAAAAAATCGTTGCCGAGGTTGTTGCCTTTAAAAAAGAGCGCCAGATGTCGGTCTACCACCCCGCCCGGGAAGCCGATATGATCGATCTGAGGCGGCATCATGGCCTTAAAGTCGGGCTCGACCCCGACTATCTGGAAGAGATCTTTCGTGGCATTATGCGCTATTCACGTTCCACTCAGACAGCTGAAATATCTCGTATCGGGGTCAAACCCGGGGCGAAAATACTGGTGGTTGGTGGTGGTGGTGCTATGGGGCGGCTTTTTACCCGTTGGTTTACAGCTTCAGGTTATGAGGTGAGGACTTTAGAAGTGGGTGATTGGGAGCGGGTTGTCGAGATCTGCTCAGGTCTTGATATGGCTATAATCAGTGTGCCGATTGCCGAAACCGTCGGTACCATCGCTCGGCTGGCGCCATATCTGCCAAAAGATTGTATCTTGGCTGATCTTACCAGTGTCAAGGGGCCGACCGTCAAAGCCATGCTCGATAATTTTTCCGGTCCAGTGCTCGGTTTTCATCCAATGTTCGGGCCCGATACCCCAACCATGGAGCGCCAGATTATGGTCTTAACCCCCGGCCGGGAGCGACCTGAAGACCGTTGGCCGGCCGAGCAGTTTGCTGCCTGGGGTGGAGTTGTGGTCCGGGCTGAGGCCAGAGAACACGATGAGATAATGGCTGTAGTCCAGGCTTTGCGTCACTTTGCGACCTTCACCTTTGGCCGTTTTCTTTACCAGCGCCAGATTAATCTCAATCGTACCCTCGAATTTTCCAGCCCCATCTATCGCCTTGAACTTGATATGGTTGGTCGCCTCTTTGCTCAAGATCCGGAACTCTACAGTGAAATCATCTTTGCTACACCCGAGCGTCTAAATCTTCTACGGGACTATCTCGAGAGCTTTAAACGTAACCTCGAAATGCTTTCCGACAACGATAGGGGAGTTGAAAGCGGACGGGAAAGCTTTGTTGCCGAATTCAAGCTGATTGCTGAATGGTTCGGCCCTTTCAGCGATCAGGCGATCCGCGAAAGCGGCTACCTGATCAACAAATTGATCGAACGTTTCTAGTGGGTTGTCGGAAAATACTCTTTTTACGACGCCGTCAAATTTGACTTTTAAATATATTTTGATTATATTCTAAAATCATGCTCGTAGTATTGTAGTTTTCTAACCCTTTAGAAACAGGAGGTTTTATGGGCAGCAGTGTTTATAAGGTTATCGAGATTATCGGTACAAGCAGTGTTTCATGGGAAGATGCAGCTAAGCAAGCCATTACCAGGGCATCCAAATCCCTGGAGGAGCTCAGGATTGCCGAAGTAGTTGAGCAAGATCTGAAAATTGAAGAGGGGGCAATTGTTGCCTATCGGACAAAATTAAGGATATCATTCAGATTTAACGACTAGTGAAATTTTTGACTGATGTTTTCGTAAGTAAAAGCGTTCCATATAAATTGGGGCGCTTTTTTCTTTGGCTGTTTCCGGATAAGATTCGGGAGAGGGAGAAGGTTTTTGTATGTTGCACATCTTTAATCGATGCCGATGCGTGACCGATCACGTTTTCTTCATCAGCTTGACGAGGTTATTCAATCAATTCGCCGTCAGCATTCGCCTATAACAACGTAGCAGCCCCGCTACTTATTGCGGCTGTAAAACAAGTCTCAACTCTTTTTGCTATCTTGTCGCGCCTGGTTGACGATCTCCAGGTATTCCGGCTCGTTAAATCCAAGTCTCTTTAAGGTTTCATCCAAAGGTATGCCGTTTGAGTCAAAACCTTTTTCTGCATAGACCGAATCGGTCAGAATCTCGTACTGTTGCCGGCGATGATTCTGCAGTGACTTAAGTAGTTCGCTATCGCCCTGTCCGTTTATTTTAATATCGGTGTTCTCTTTTAAATAGCTGATATAGTAGTCTCGTCGTGAAGCAAATTCATCGGTAAAAACCGGGGCCATAGCTCGCAACGGGATGCGGTCATAAGTGCGGGTGCCGTAGCCCTGTCTGAGGTTGATGAGTTTGTGCAGGAGATAGCAGCGTTCCGATTCGGCCAAAAGATCATCAAGGGTTTTTTCGGTTCCCAGAGTCGAGTTGACGAGTTCAAGATAGCAGTCAACCGTGGGCAGGTTTTTGGCCGGATCAGCCGTCTTGGCGGCGTCTGGATGGCGTACATCGATCCATGGCAGTTTGCAGAGTCCGGCGATATTGAACCAGGTGCGAAAGAGGGGGAACCATTTCAGGGCGGATGCTTTCTGGGCGAAGGTCGGCATTTCATTTTTGATCTGATCCAAGGCGATAAGCCACGATTCATCATGCTGTGGACCTTTTAAAGCAAAACCGTAACCTCCCTGCTGGGCCAGAGACTCCTTGGTAATATACATTGAGAACTCCAGGCCTTTGCTCTCCATGCCGAAA
>JANTGZ010000217.1 GCA_024762675.1 Thermodesulfobacteriota bacterium
ATTTACGAAATAATTTTCTCCCGGAAGATATTCCCGCGAGAGGAATTCCATGATGACCCATTACCAGTTGAGCAAAGATGGACAACCAATCACGTAACAGGTCTTTACCCTCTGCATCCAGTCCGGGAACATACGAACAAACCTGTTCACAGAGATGCTCACACCATAATTGCCACCCCATCTGATCGTGGCGAACCGCAAAATTGTCATTACTCCTTTGCCCCTGCAGTTTTTCAAGAAGATCCGGCTGTAAATTCTGAAAAGTTACTGAAAACTTCCCCACGTCATGCAATGCCAGAAAAAAGAGGTACCACTCCGTAAAGGCTGCCTCCGAAAGTCCCAACGCTTTCACAGCTTTCTTCACAAAAACTGGGTTCCCCTTCAACCATACTTTAGCAACTGCTGCCACATCTAAACTATGATAAACTAGAAGATGATAACCACCGTCTGAATCAGTTTTTCCCCAATATTTGTAATAATCCATATTCACGCTTATAACACCCCCCAGCGAACACGTGAGTTCGTTGGGTTTTTAAAATTTACATTTTTCTTCACAGTTTCCCCTGTTCCATCATCGTTAACCAGACTTTTGCCGTCAACCTGGCATCGTCGAGGGCGCGGTGGAGATTGAGGTTTTTAGTTACTGCCGGGCCGAGCAGATGCCTGGCGAGATTTTCGAGTTTGTGGCTGCTCAGATGCGGGTAATGACGGCGGCTTAGTTTCAGGGTACAGTGGTGGGGATTATCAAGAGTCAGGCCGAGCCGGGAGAATTCGTGGTCGAGGAAACGAATGTCGAAGGCGGCGTTGTGGGCAACCAAGGGGCTTTGGTCTATGAAGCGGTGGAACTCGGGGAAGATATGGGTTGCAGGCGGCTGGCCGGCAAGCATTTTATTGCTGATTCCGTGGACACGGCGGGCGGCCCAGGGGATGGGCTTGTCGATCTTTACGAGGCTGTGGAATTCGTCTGAGAGGCGGTCGTTTTCGATGGCGACGGCGCCGATCTCGATGACCAGATCACCATTTTTTGGTGAGAGACCTGTGGTTTCAAGATCAAAGACAATGAGACGTTGTAAGGGCACCATAAATTATAGGTACCATCTACAGTATAGCCTTGTCAATGACAACTTCACATATGACGATGTTTCTTGACATCGGAAGATACAGAAGGGTAGTATATAAAAAAACAATGGAGGTTGCTGACTAACGAATGAAAGAGGTTACTATTTACACTGACGGCGGTTGTATCGGCAACCCCGGCCCGGGCGGGTACGGGGTTGTTTTACTTTACGGGACACACCGCAAGGAACTCTCCGGTGCTTTTAAAGAGACGACCAACAACCGCATGGAGCTTTTAGCCTGTATCAAAGGGCTTGAGGCCTTAAAGGAGAGATGCTCGGTCACACTCTACAGCGATTCAAAGTATGTGGTCGACGGCATCTCAAAAGGATGGGCTCGGCGCTGGCAGAAAAACAACTGGACCCGAGACAAAAAAACCGGTGTGAAAGCCATCAATCCGGATCTCTGGCAGCGCTTGCTTGAGCAGGTTGACCGCCATAAAATAAATATGTGCTGGGTCAAGGGCCATTCCGGAAATCATGAGAATGAGGTCTGCGACGAGCTCGCCAACAGTGCCGCCCGCAGTAACTCTGAACAGGTTGATAAAGGATATAGGGGTAACAACGCAACGAACAATTGAAAAAGCCCGACAAACATGCTATGAACTGGAAATAATTTTGATAAAATGGAGAAAGAGTAACCATGGAAGAGTTCAACCGCATCAAACGACTCCCCCCTTATGTTTTTGCTACCGTCAACGAGCTCAAGATGAAGGCTCGTAAGGCGGGTGAGGATATTATCGATCTCGGCATGGGCAATCCCGACCTGGCGACACCGCAGCATATCGTCGACAAAGCTTCGGAGGCCCTCTACAACCCCCGCAACCATCGCTATTCGGTTTCACGAGGGGTACCTAACCTGCGTGATGCCATCTGCGAATGGTACGAGAGACGTTTTAATGTCACTTTAGATCCGGAAAGTGAAGCAATCGCCACGATTGGAGCCAAGGAGGGACTTTCTCACCTGGCCCTGGCCACCATCGATCCTGGTGATGTTGTTTTCGTGCCTTCGCCGGCCTACCCCATCCACCCCTACTCAGTGATAATTGCCGGTGGAGACCTGCGTAGTATCCCGCTCTCTCCGGATCGCGATTTTTTTGAGGATCTCCAGGCCGCCACCAAGCTGACCTGGCCGCGCCCTAAAATGATGATTATCAGCTTTCCGCACAACCCGACGACGACAGTCATTGATCTCGATTTTTTCCAGAAAATTGTCGACTATGCTAAAGAGAACAACATCCTGGTAGTCCACGATTTTGCTTATGCGGACTTAACTTTTGACGACTATAAAGCGCCCTCTATCATGCAAATTGAAGGGGCCAGGGATGTTGCAGTTGAATTTATCTCACTCTCTAAAAGTTATAGTATGGCCGGCTGGCGGGTCGGTTTCTGCGTCGGCAACCAACGCATGATCCACGCCCTGACCAGAATTAAGAGTTATCTTGACTACGGTATGTTTCAACCCATTCAGATTGCCGCAATCACAGCCCTGCGTGGC